>JAUNOJ010000044.1 GCA_030531135.1 Sutterellaceae bacterium
TATCCGAGAACGATCGGTGTCGTGACAAGCTCCGAAGGCGCAGCTTTCAGAGACGTTATCAAAACGGTTCGCAACCATGCGCCCTGGGTCAACATCATCTTGTATCCGACGTCGGTTCAAGGTGCTCAGGCCGAAGGCGAAATTCTCGCGGCTTTAAACGCCGCCGACACGCGCCAAGAAGTCGACGTGCTTCTTTTAGTCAGAGGCGGGGGATCTTTAGCCGACTTGTGGAGCTTTAATCTGGAGTCGGTCGCAAGACGAATCGCGCGCATGACGATTCCCGTCATCACGGGCGTGGGGCACGAAACCGACTTTACGATTGCCGACTTTGTCAGCGACTGGCGAGCCGCCACGCCTACGGCTGCAGCCGTCAAAGCCGTGACGCTTTTTTCCCAAGTACCTTCTCAACTGCAAGACTTTGAGAGACGCGCGCACAAAGTCGTGGCCAATGTCTTGAATATGGCGCAGACTCGCTTGCGTCAAGCCGACAGAATGGACTTTGCTGTCAAAACGGGCGTGCGTCACGCACAGATGCGAGTGGACGATGTTGTGCGCAGAAATGCCAACGCCATGGATTTTCGCTTGCAACAAGCCAAGTCTCGTTTTGCCAAAGCCGATCGCATGGACTATACGGTCCGCAGTATGTTGCAACAGGCCCGCGTCCGTCTCGATGCCGTTGCCGACATCGGCAAAATCATCCAAAACAGAATCGACACTTGCCAACAACGCGTGGACATGAGTCAGGGCGCATTGGGCGAAGCGGCTTTGCGAGGGTTGGAAACGCGACTTGCCCGTTTGGCGGTTTTGGATGCCCAAGTCAAAAAGCCCGACTTTGACAAAGATCGCTTGGCGGTTGAGTCGCTGCAAAATACTTTAAAGCGACTCGTCTCGGGCGACGTTGCCATTCGCAGAGAAAAACTCAAAGGTCTGCAAAAGCGTTTGTCCGGAATGGATGTCAATCGCGTCATGCAACGAGGCTTTAGTCTTGTGACCGACGAGAAGGGCAAACTCGTGCGCGACGTCAAAAATCTCAAATCCGGAGATGCGTTAACCGTACGTTTTGCCAAAGGATCGGCCGTTTCTCGTGTGGAAAATGTTACGGCCGAGTAAAAATGGCAAGGAAAAACCCGAGACAAGCAAAATTATTGTCGTAAGTCTATAACTCGTCTTGTGTAAGGGGATATGATTAGAGGGCGTAAGTTGCAGTTGCGGCGAAAGCGCTTTTTGCCGATCACGCTAGCGACTTTGTAGAAATCTATTGAAAACAAGTACAACAAGGAGAAAACCGATGAGCCAGTTTGTTTTACCCAAGCTCGAGTTTGCCATGGATGCCCTTGCTCCGGTCATGAGCGAAGAAACGCTGCAGTTCCATTACGGCAAGCATCATCAGTCGTACATCACCAATCTCAACAACCTGATCAAGGGCACGATGTACGAAGCAGAATCTCTGCGTGAAATCATCAAGACCAGTCAAGGCGCCATCTTCAATAACGCCAGCCAATCCTACAACCACGCTTTCTTCTGGAAGTGCTTGAGCCCCAACGGGGGCGGCGTGCCCACGGGCGGCTTGTTGGACGAAATCGTCAAGAAGTGGGGTTCTTTTGACGGCTTTAAGGAACAGTACATTGCAATGGCAGCTTCCAACTTCGGCTCCGGCTGGACGTGGCTTGTCAAGCGCTTGGACGGCGAACTCGAAATCGTCAACACCAGCAATGCCGGTTCGCCCTTGACGCAGCATTTGAAGCCTTTGCTCGTGATCGACGTTTGGGAACACGCCTACTACATCGATTATCGCAACGATCGCGGCGCTTACTTGAAGGCATTCTTCGATAAGCTCGTGAACTGGTCGTTCGTTGAAAAGCGCTTTAACGGCGAACCCTGCGGTTGCGACTGCAAGGAAGAAGGTTGCGGTTGCGCTTGCTAAAGCAAACTTTGTCAGATAACAGTCTGAAATAAATCAAGGCGATGCCCGGAACAAGGAGCATCGCCTTTTTTTCCTTGAGAGCAATCGAAAAAACGATTGCTCAAAGCTTATTTGCGACAGTACTTCGTTTGAACCAAAGCGGGAACCGTGATGCCTGAGCGGATGTCATTTTGGGCAAACCAGCCGCCGGCCATTTCCACCACGGTTGCGGCGTTGCCGAACGAATGATGCAGATCCAACGTACCTTCTTTCATGGTCTGAATATTGAGAAGTTTGCCGCAGGCATCGAAAAACGCCGCATCGATATCCATACGGGTGTTTTTCATCCACATGGCGACCTGACGCGGGGGCTCGAAGATAAAGAGCATGCCGTGGTTTTTGGGCAACGCCGTGCGATACATCAACCCTTGGCGTTGTTCTTCGGGCGTTTGTGCAATTTCCAACGTGACGGTAATGCCTGAGATTTCAACGGTTTGAACGCCGACGGCACAGGCCTGGTGCGCCGCAATGAGCGCAAGCATCGGCAAAAGTAAAGTAAAGCGTCGCATGGGCAATACCGATTCCTGAAGGGGTTGACAGACAGCGTGACAAATAAACTACCTGTTTCGCAGTATACACAAAACTACCTAGGGAGAAATTACTATGCCCAATTTCGTGTGTCGAATACGACGAAATTGGGATGTCGCGGACGGTCAATAAGGCCGAAAAAGAGCCGTTGATCTGCGACCTATGCCGAAAGGAGGTGGTCGAAAGGCGTGTATATAAAAAGAGATAGTGCTTTCCCTAGGTTACAGGAAATTCTTGCAAATCGACGCGCCGAATGCGCAATACAGGCGTATTGTGCCTCACAGCAGTAAGCCTGACGTGCGGGGCCGTAAGTCTCGAAACCTCTCGCTCACAGCCCCAAAGCGTCTCATGTTTTATCCGATTTTCCGAGACGCTTTGAGCTTCGGTGTTTTTTTGTTTTAGGCATTGACACAGTTGTCCGCCCATACGCCGAAGTAGGATAAAGAAGTAAGGAGTTAGACATGGCACATGGTGTTGTCAAGTGGTTCAATGATGCCAAGGGTTTCGGTTTTATCACGCCCGACGAAGGCGGCGAAGATTTGTTCGCTCACTTCTCTGCTATTGAAATCGAAGGTTTCAAGACCCTGAAGGAAGGCCAGAAGGTGACGTTTGAAGTCGTCACCGGCCCCAAGGGCAAGCAGGCCAGCCACATCAAGCCCGAAAAGTAATTTCAAGGCTTGGCGTTGAGCGTTTCTTTAGAAGTGCTCTGACGGCAAAAGATACGAGAACACCGCGCGGAGTTGAAAAATTTCGTGCGGTGTTTTTTCGTGTGCATAAAATGTCTATATCAGTTCACTGCTTGACGTCTGCGATAATCTCGGAATGATCGTTATGGAGTTTAGTGCATGTGGGATCGACTAATTAGTGTAGCTGTTAATCAGGCGCCAATAGGATTGGTGTTCTGTGTATGTGGCCTGTTGCTGCCATCTGATTATTTTCACGAGGAAGCTTTGAGAGTTCGTGAACAGATCTCAGCATTTTTATTTTGGTTTGGGCTTTTTGAATTCTCGGTAGTATTGGTCAATTCAAGTTTTTGGATAGTGAAGAAAATCTTTACATACATTAGGGAGGAGAGACGTATAAATGCTACGGTGGATGAGTTTAACAGCCTTAAGGTCACAGAACGCAAGCTACTGATAGATGCATATATCTCAAGAGAGACGATTTTTGAGGTTGTCAAGGATGCTAGCGTTCAAAGGTTATTAAAGTGGGGGTATCTTGAAGAACTGAGTGGTTCTTACAATCCGATGGATGACACGATTGATTTGAATGTTTCATTGAGCCGTTCAACGATCGAATTGTTTCAAAAGCGACTAAATAAGCTTCGCAAACGGCTCTCATTTGATTCATCGGAAAAAGCGAATGTTTGCAGTGAAGGTAGAATTCGATTTTTGTTATCAAAAGTCAAGAGATGAGAATTGGCAACCCCAACTTCTGATTGAGCTGGTGGCTTTCATGTTGTATTATTCGCCATTTGTCCTTCCTGTGGATAAACTGAACCATCAGTCTTGCTCGGCCTTATTGCTAGCAGTACAGACATCTCCTTTATTTGTGTGTTTGTTTATCATTTTCCCTCAGTTGGGTTAATCTCCACTCTCCTGACCAAAAAATTTAGGTTTCCAAATGTCTGATTTGGGCAAATTATTAGTGTTTTTGCAAGGCAGGCCTGCGATGATCCTTCTCATTTCAGTAGTGATTGTTGCATTCATACCCTTTGAAAGCTTGGCCGAGTTCAAACAAGAGTACGGGGTTTGGGTGACGCTTGCCGGGGTGATAGCGGGTTCATCTGTGTTCGTGAATCTACTGTTTGTGTTGAAAGACGGTGGAGTGATGCAGATGATCCGTAACTGGAAGGAAGAGAAAAGAAAGAAAAAGGAGTTCGAACTTTTGTCGCCGGCCCAACAATTGTTAGTATTGAATTTATATTTTGGGGGCATGGCGGGTAGCTATGTCGATGATGATCTCGAACCAGTCAAGGAGCTAATCAATGACGGTTTTGTGACGTGGGGTTGCATCACCGTAGGAGAGGGAGTTCTCTTGGAGTTGACAAGTCCTGCTCAAGATTTTATTAAGAAAAATAAAGATCAAATGAAATGCTTGAGAAAAAACCTCATAAATCAAGGCATACACAGCCAGGTTTTTGATTGGATTGTGTTGCAGAGATAGGGAACTGAGTTTTGAAGGCCTTTATTTTGTGGGTAGACGTCAATAAACCAGAGAGAGTTGAGCGGAAAGAGGATTTGTTTTCGAGTTGAGAGCGTTAGTACGTTTGCTGCTGACCTCTATCCTGAGGGTGGCAATCAGGGCAAATTTTTTTGTTCAGCCCCCTAGCTTTTTTGTATAAATTCGGGTATCATTACGCGTCTGATTTTCCCGTGCGATCGGTTTCCCCGTTTTCCACGAACCGATTGCGAAAAAGCGGTTAAGAAAATCAACAACGAATTCACGGTGGAACCACATTGCTTTTGCAACTAACAAGAGCAATCGGGTGGTGTCTGCCTTATTTTTGTGACCCGACGACGGTTTTTGTCAAATGTAGCGGCTTCGGTCGTTATGTAAAGCACGAGCGCCATCTTGAGCGAGACAAGAGTCCATCGTCAATTGAATCAATTAGGTGAAAACAATGAAGACCTTCTCTGCCAAGCCGCTCGAAGTCGAGCGCGACTGGTACGTGGTCGATGGTAGCGACAAGGTGCTCGGCCGCCTCGCTGCTGAAATCGCACTGCGCTTGCGTGGCAAGCACAAGCCCGAATACACGCCGCATGTCGATACGGGCGACTACATCGTCGTGATCAACGCCGACAAGTTGAAGCTTTCTGCCGAAAAAGCCGGCAAGAAGACCTACTACCGTCACACCGGTTACCCGGGTGGCATCTACTCCACCACGTTTACCGAAATGCAGGCTAAGCATCCCGGTCGCGCTTTGGAAATCGCCGTGAAGGGCATGCTTCCGAAGGGCCGTCTCGGCTACGCCATGATCAAGAAGCTCAAGATCTACGCCGGCGCCGAACATCCGCATACTGCTCAGCAGCCCAAGGTTCTTGACATTTAAGGTGGACAAAGATGATCGGTAACTACAACTACGGCACCGGCCGTCGTAAGAGCTCGGTTGCTCGCGTCTTCATTCAGCGCGGTACCGGCAAGATCGTGATCAACGGTCGCGAACTCAACGAATTCTTCAAGCGTGAAACGGGTCGGATGATCGTCATGCAGCCGTTGCAACTCACCGACAACGTCGAAACGTTTGACATCAAGGTCAACGTGACCGGCGGCGGTGAATCCGGTCAGGCCGGCGCCGTTCGTCACGGCATCACCCGCGCCTTGATCGACTACGATGCAGGCTTGAAGAGCGTTCTCTCTAACGCCGGTCTCGTGACCCGCGACGCTCGTGAAGTCGAACGTAAGAAGGTCGGTCTTCGCAAGGCCCGCCGCGCAAAGCAGTTCTCCAAGCGTTAATTCGTTTTTGGCACAATTGCTGCGTATGCCCGAATGTTTCGACGACTTTCGTTGCAAACTTCGGGCAAACACAAAAAACGCCACGGTTGTTTTCAACTGCGGCGTTTTTTGCGTTTGTAAAATACATTTTTGTGTTTTGTTCGAAGGAAAAAGACAATGACCGAAAAGAAAATCGAAGCTGCCGTGGTCGGTGCCACGGGCTATGCGGGCGGGGAACTTTTGCGTATTCTTGCCACGCACCCCTCGGTGATCGTCAAAGCCGCCGTGGCGCGCGCCGAAGCGGGCAAACCCGTCACTGCCATGTACCCGCATTTGAGAGGATTCTTGGACGGCTTGAACTTTGTGGCGATGGATCTCGATGTTTTGAAGTCTTGCGACGTTGTCTTTTTCGCAACGCCTCACGGCGTGGCAATGAGCTTGGCTAAAGAACTGTTGGCAGCAAATACGCGCATCATCGATTTGGCGGCGGACTTTCGCCTCAAGGATACCGAGACCTTTAAGACCTGGTACAAGATGGATCACGCGTGCCCCGATGTCTTGGATCAGGCCGTTTACGGTCAGCCTGAGACCATGCGAGACAAGATGCGAGGTGCCAAGGTTTTCGGTATGGCAGGCTGCTACCCGACTTCGATCGAATTGGGGCTGTTGCCTTTGATGGAGTATGAAAAGGCGCACCCGGGCACCTTTGATCTGACAACCCTGATTGCTGACAGCAAGTCGGGGATTTCCGGCGCAGGCAAAAAGGCCGACACGACGCTTTTGATGAGCGAAATGAACGATAACTTTCATGCCTACGGCGTCAAGGGCCATCGCCATCAGCCTGAAATCGTGCAGCAATTGAAACTCCTGTCGGGTAACGACAAGGTGCATTTGACTTTTGTGCCGCACCTGCTTCCGACCATTCGCGGGATTCATTCCACGATTTATGTTCGCCTCAAAGACGCCGCAACGCAAATCGATTTGCAGGACCTGTATGAAAAGCGCTTTGCCGGCGAATATTTTGTGGATGTGATGCCTTCCGGAACCCACCCCGAAACGCGCTCCGTCAGAGGCTCGAACTTCGCGCGTATCGCCGTGCATCGACCGCAAGGGGGCGACTTGATCGTTGTTTTGGTGGTCGAAGACAACTTGGTCAAGGGTGCTGCCGGCCAAGCCGTTCAGGCCATGAATTTGATGTTTGATTTGGACGAAAAAACGGGGCTCGATCGTCCCGCTTTGATGCCCTAAGAGGCAAAGGTCGCTTTTTGCCATATTCTTTTGCATTTTTGGGGCCTTCGGGCAAACAGAATAAGGCAAAAACAAGGTTTAAACCCTTATAATCAGGAAATTCCTGAAAGAGGGATCGTTACAACCATATATTTTTATCTACTAAGAGGTCAATCGTGTTCTTGATTTCCGATGCATTTGCTCAGACGGCCGGCGCAGCCGGCGGTATGAACGATATCGTCATGCAGCTTATTCCCATCATTCTGATTTTTGTCGTGTTCTGGTTCTTCCTGATCCGTCCGCAGCAGAAGCGTCAGAAGGAACACCAGAAGATGTGCGAAGCCTTGGCCAAGGGAGATGAAGTCTTGACCGTGGGCGGTATGGCCGGTCGTATTGCCGACGTGAGCGAACAGTACATTGTGATCGAAATCAGCAAGGTCGATGACAAGCCTGTGACGTTGACGCTGCAACGCGCTGCCGTTCAGACGGTTTTGCCCAAGGGCACTTTGAAGTCGCTCTAACGGGGCGAGAATAAAAGCGGGCGCAAATCCTTCGTTAGGGGATGGCGCCCGTTTCGTGTTTTCTTTCAGCAGACCGCCGAAGGGTTTTCCTTTTGCGGTTTTGTCGTCCGAATTCGAAAAGTTTTTTCTTTTGAGTAGGGAAAGCAAATGTATTTCCCTAGGGCTTTGGATTTCGAGTGCCGGACGTAAAAATTTTTCCCAAAGCCGTTTTCCGGATTTTCGGAGTTCTTTTGTATGAATCGTTACGCCCTTTGGAAGTACATCATGATCGCGATGGCATTGATCATCGCGGCCGTGTATACGCTGCCTAATTTTTACGGCGAATCGCCTGCAGTGCAGGTCAGTTCCGCCAAGTCGACGGTCAAAGTCGACGAGTCCGTGATGACGCGCGTGGAAAATGCCTTAAAAGACGCCAAGCTTTCGCCCAACGGCATTTTCTTTGAGCAGGGTGCTCAGCAAAATACGGTGCGCGTGCGTTTTGATCCGACCGCTGCCGAACAACAGTTGCAGGCACGCGAAATTTTGGAAAAGGTTTTAAACCCCGATCGCACCAATCCGAGCTATATCGTCGCACCCAACCTCGTGCCCAATACGCCCTCTTGGCTTTTGAGCTTGAATGCGTTGCCGATGTACTTGGGTCTTGACTTGCGCGGCGGCGTGCACTTCCTCTTGGAAGTCGACATGCACGCAGCCATTGAAAAGCGTGCCGAGTCGACCGCTTCGGATCTTCGCACCCAGTTCAGAGACAAGCGCATCCGTCATGCCGGTATCAGCCGCACGGGTACGACCATCGAAGTGCGCTTTGCCGACGAAACGGAACGCGCTCGCGCCATGGACTTGATGCGCTCTACCCAACCCGATCTCACCATGCGTGAAGAAAAGTCGGGCGACAACTTCGTGATTCTTTGCGAATTGTCTCAGAACGCCATCAAGAACGTTCAGGACTATTCCTTGAAGCAAAACATTTCGACGTTGCACAACCGTATTAACGAATTGGGTGTGGCCGAACCCGTGATCGCTCAGCAAGGTGCCGATCGCATCGTGGTGCAGTTGCCCGGCGTTCAGGATACGGCCAAGGCCAAGGACATCTTGGGTCGTACGGCAACCTTGGAAGTGCGTATGGTGGACGACACGCCTGAAGCATTGCAGCAGCTCGCTCAAGGCAATGTGCCCTTCGGTGATGAAAAGTATCTCGATCGAGAAGGTCGTGCGATTTTAGTCAAGCGCCGCGTGGTTCTCACCGGTGAAAACTTAAACGACGCTCAGCCCGGTTTCGATTCTCAGACACAGGAACCCACGGTCAATTTGACGTTGGATAACAAGGGCGCTCGCATCTTCCGTGACGTGACGCGCGACAACGTGGGCAAGCGCATGGCCATCATCCTTTTTGAAAAGGGTAAGGGCGAAGTGGTGACCGCTCCCGTGATTCGTCAGGAAATCGGCGGCGGTCGCGTGCAGATTTCCGGTCGTATGACCACGATGGAAGCCACCGACACGGCTCTGCTCTTGCGTGCCGGTTCCTTGGCTGCTCCGATGGAAATCGTCGAAGAACGTTTGATTGGCCCCTCTTTGGGTGCTGACAACATCAAGTCCGGTTTCCAGTCGACCTTGTACGGTTTTGCCATCGTGGCGATCTTCATGATGGTCTACTACCAGGTGTTTGGTGTCGTGTCTGCCGTGAGTTTGCTCTGTAACGTGATGTGCTTGATTGCCATCCTTTCGATGCTGCAAGCCACGCTCACGTTGCCGGGTATTGCCGCTATTGCTTTGACCTTGGGTATGGCAGTGGACGCGAACGTCTTGATTAACGAACGCGTGCGTGAAGAGTTGCGCGCAGGACGAACGCCGCAGCTAGCCATCAGCGAAGGTTACGATACGGCCTTTAATACGATTTTGGACTCCAACATCACGAGCTTGATTGCCGGTATCGCCCTGTTGATCTTCGGTTCCGGCCCCGTGCGCGGCTTTGCCGTGGTGCACTGCTTGGGCATTATGACTTCCATTTTCACGTCCGTGATGGTGTCTCGTGCCATGATCAACTTGATCTACGGTCGTCAGAAGAAGTTGGCCAAGGTTCATATCGGTCAGGTTTGGAAGCCCGATCAGAGCAAGGTCGACAAGGCCTTGAAACTTCGCTAATCGGGATTAAGGGAGAAAACAAAGATGGAGTTTTTCCGCATTCATAAAACGATTCCCTTTATGCGTTATTCGCATATTCTGAATCTGATTTCTTTGGGATCGTTCCTCGTGGCCGTGTACTGGATTTTCTTCCACGGTCTGGCGTTCTCGATTGAGTTTACGGGCGGCACCCAGGTTGTGGTGCAGTACTCGGAAGCCGCTCCCACCGAGCAAATCCGAGATCAAATCAAGGATAAGTTGGGGGTGGAAGCCGCCGTGCAAAACTACGGTACGGCACGCGACGTGATGATTCGACTTCCGATGAAAGAAGGCGAATCTTCCGGTCAGCAGGCGCAGGAACTGATGCAGGCTTTGCAGCAGACCGAACCCAATGTGAAGTTACTCAATAACGAATTCGTGGGTCCGCAGGTCGGTGAAGAATTGGCAACCGATGGCGGTACGGCGCTTCTTTTGGTGGTCTTGGGCATCATGATCTACTTGGCCTTCCGTTTCGAATGGAAGTTTGCCGTGGCGGCCATTATCGCCAACTTGCACGATATCTTTATCGTGGTGGGTATCTTTGCCGTGATGCAGTGGGAATTTTCGCTGCCGGTGCTCGCAGCCGTCTTGGCCGTCTTGGGTTACTCGGTGAACGAATCCGTGATTATTTTCGACCGTGTGCGCGAACACTTTAGAAAGATGCGTCGTGCCGATACGGTGGAAGTGATCAACTCGGCCATTACCGCAACGATTTCCCGTACGGTGATTACCCATACGTCTACGCTTGCCATGACCTTGTCGATGTTCTTCTTCGGCGGTCCGGC
>JAUNOJ010000365.1 GCA_030531135.1 Sutterellaceae bacterium
GAAAAAGATGCGGGAAAACGCTTTTTTTTGTATGCGAACACGTTTGCAAGTTGCTCTAAGCAATACGCTGTAGCTAAAATAAATCCGTTTTAGTTAACCCAACTATTTCGCTTTTGCGAATACCTTACAGAGGATCAAATGGTTCAAGGCCGTTACGTATTTCCTTTCAGTCAGCTTCGTATGACCGACGTCGATCGCGTCGGCGGTAAGAATGCATCTTTGGGCGAATTGCTCAGTCAATTGACGAGTGCCGGCATTCGCGTGCCCGACGGCTTTGCCACGACCGCCGAAGCCTTCCGTCTTTTCTTGAAGGAAGGCGGTTTGGAAGACCGTATTGCCGATCGTTTGAGCGGTCTTGACGTCGACGACGTGAAGGCCTTGGCTCAGGCCGGTGCCGAAATCCGCGGCTGGATTGAAGAAGCGCCGTTTCCCGCAGAACTCGAAAAAGAAATCCGCGATTTCTATAACTGGTTGCGCGACGGCCAGGAAGAAATCTCGGTGGCCGTGCGCTCTTCTGCCACCGCAGAAGACTTGCCCGACGCCTCCTTTGCCGGTCAGCAGGAAACGTTCTTGAACGTGGTCGGTATCGATCAGGTCTTGCATCGCATGAAGGAAGTGTTTGCTTCCCTTTATAACGATCGCGCCATCAGCTATCGCGTGCACAAGGGCTTTACCCACGCCGAAGTGGCGCTCTCCGCCGGCGTTCAGCGTATGTGCCGTTCCGACAAGGGTGCCGCAGGCGTGATGTTTACGCTTGACACCGAAAGCGGCTTTGACAAGGTGGTCTTCATTACCGCTTCCTACGGTTTGGGCGAAACGGTGGTGCAGGGTGCCGTTAACCCCGATGAATTCTATGTGCACAAGCCCATCCTCGAACAGGGCAAGTTCCCGATCGTTCGCAAGACCTTGGGTAGCAAACTCATCAAGATGGAATTTGATCCGGAAAAAGGTTCGGGTCGTTCCGTTCGTACCGTTGACGTCGATCCGGCAGAACGCCGTCAGTTTGCCATCACCGACGAAGACGTGATTGAACTTGCCAAGTTTGCTTGCATCATTGAAAAGCACTACGGCCGTCCCATGGATATCGAATGGGGTAAGGACGGCATCGATGGCAAGATCTACATCTTGCAGGCTCGTCCCGAAACCGTTAAGAGCCGTCAGACCAACACCGACGTGCAGTTGCGCTACACCTTGAAGACCAAGGGCAAGGTCCTTGTCGAAGGCCGTGCCATCGGTCAAAAGATCGGTGCCGGTCCCGTGCGTATCGTGCATGACGCCAGCGAAATGGATCGCGTGCAAAAGGGTGACGTTCTTGTCACCGACATGACCGATCCCAACTGGGAACCCGTGATGAAGCGCGCCAGCGCCATCGTCACCAACCGCGGCGGTCGTACCTGCCACGCAGCCATTATTGCTCGCGAACTCGGTATTCCGGCTGTGGTGGGCTGCGGCGACGCAACCGACGTGCTCGAAGAGAATCAGGAAGTGACCGTGTCTTGCGCCGAAGGCGACACCGGCAACATCTATGACGGCATCCAGGAATTCGTCGTTGAAGAAGTTCAGCGTGGCGCACTGCCCGAAATCCCTGTGAAGGTCATGATGAACATCGGCAACCCGCAGCTCGCTTTCGAGTTCTGCCAGATTCCGAACAAGGGTGTCGGTTTGGCTCGCTTGGAATTCATCATCAACAACAACATCGGCGTGCATCCGAAGTTGGTGCTTGACTACCCGAACATTTCGAGCGAAATGCGCGACGTGGTCGAACGCTTGTCTGCTGGCTACGCAAGCCCGCGCGAATTCTTCATCAGCAAGCTCGCCGAAGGCGTGGCAACCATTGCCTGCGCTTTCTACCCGAACAAGGTCATCGTTCGTATGTCCGACTTCAAGAGCAACGAATAC
>JAUNOJ010000045.1:0-8674 GCA_030531135.1 Sutterellaceae bacterium
TCTGGAGCGTTTCTCTCTGGACGAAGTCGATGCACCGGTGGCCAACGCCGTGATCGAAGCCATGCGCAACACCACCATCAAAGGAAAGAACGTCACGGTTCGACGCGATCGTCCGAAGAAAAATTTTGAAGACTCCGAAACAAAAGGTTACGAGAGCCGCGGGCGTCGCGAACGCAAATTCGAAGGTCGCGACAAGCCTCGTAAAGATGCTCGCAAAGACAAGCGTAGCACCTCTCGCTTTTACGACGCAGAAGAATAAGGAATCACAACTGTGGCAGAAAATAAACCGATTGCCCTGATTGTCGGTTTAGGCAACCCGGGCGACAACTATCGCGATACCAGACACAATGTGGGTTTTCACTTTGTGGATCGTTTGGCGGCAGCCAAAAACGCCCGCTTTTCTCCCGACGGTAAATTTTTCGGGGAAGTGGCGCGCATTTCGACCCCTGCGGGCGACGTGCGCCTTTTGAAACCCACCACGTTTATGAACCTCTCGGGATCGGCCGTACAAGCTTTGGCGAGCTACTACAAGATCAGCCCTGCAGAAATCCTGGTCGTGCACGACGAGTTGGATTTGGTGCCGGGCACCATGAAAATGAAAATCGGCGGCGGCAACGCCGGCCACAACGGTCTGAAAGACATTACGGCCAAACTTTCGACGCCGGATTTTTGGCGTCTGCGCATCGGCATCGGTCACCCGCGTCAGTTCTGCCCACAACAGCAGGTCTACGACTGGGTATTGGGCGTGCCGAGTCCGGAGCATCAGGAAGGCATCGACAAGTGTCTCGAAGCCGCTTTAAAGGTGGTGGACAACTTGGCGGCCGGCAAATTTGACTCCGTTCAAAGAACCATGAACAAGTGGGGATCTTTACCCAAACCCAAGAAAGAGACACCGGCCAAAGACGCCGGTGAGGCCGAGCCCGCCAAAGCCCAATAACACGCAAAGGACAGACACAAAATGGCATCTCGTACCCCGCGCCTTTTGATGAGTGCTTGCCTGATCGGTCAATGTTGCCGATGGGATGCGCGCACGCCTCAAAGTTGCGTCACGCCCCTTTTGCACAAAATGCTCACCTTGGGCGAAGTTGTTGTGGTTTGTCCGGAATGCGCGGGCGGCTTGGATGTTCCAAGACCGGCAAGCGAAATTGCGCCGGGCTCAACTGCCAAAAGCGTCTTGACAGGAACGGGCAAGGTCGTCAATACCCAAGGCGTTGATGTGACCGAAAACTTCGTCAGAGGCGCACAGGTTGCTTTGGCCAAATGCAAACAGTTCGGTATTCGTGTGGCGATTCTCAAAGCCAAGAGCCCGTCTTGCGGCAACAAGTCCGTTTATGACGGCTCGTTTACCGGCAAACTTGTGGACGGTATGGGTGTAGCGGCCGAGCTTTTAACGCAAAACGGCATCACGGTTTTTAATGAGACCGAAATCGATGCTGCTTTGGCGTTTTTAGATAAAATCGCGAACGCCTAAAATACGGCCTCAAACTTGGTAAGCCAAGGCGAAAAAAGCGATAATTAACGGATGTGCCGCAAATCAGGAGCGGCGAACTTTTTAGACAAGAAGGATTTATAAGAGCATGGGACTCAAATGCGGTATCGTCGGACTTCCCAACGTCGGTAAGTCGACCATTTTCAATGCCTTGACGAAGGCCGGCATCGCAGCCGAAAACTATCCGTTCTGCACCATCGACCCCAATGTGGGCATCGTCGAAGTGCCCGATCCGCGTATGGATCAGTTGGCCGAAATCGTCAAGCCCCAACGCGTCGTTCCGGCAACGGTCGAATTCGTCGACATCGCAGGTCTTGTCGCCGGCGCCAGCAAGGGCGAAGGCTTGGGTAACCAGTTCTTAGCGAACATTCGCGAGTGCGACGCCATCGCTCACATCGTGCGTTGCTTTGTGGATGAAAACGTCGTGCATGTGGCAGGCCACATCAACCCCTTGGAAGACGTGGGCGTGATCAACACCGAATTGGCCTTGGCCGATTTGGCAAGCGTTGAAAAGGCCCTGAATCGCTACAGCAAGCAGGCACGTCAAGGCGGCGACAAAGAAGCGCTCGTCTTAGTGAAGGTTTTGGAAAAGTTGCAGCCCGTTTTAAACGAAGGTCAGGCTGCCCGTACGGTCGACTTGACCAAGGAAGAACTTGCCGTCGTCAAACCCTTGTGCCTTTTGACCTTAAAGCCCGTGATGTATGTGGCAAACGTCGACGATCACGGCTTTGAAAACAATCCCCTGTTGGATGGCGTGCGCGAAATGGCCGCCAAGGAAAATGCACCGGTCGTGGCCGTGTGCGCCAAAACCGAAGCCGAAATCGCCGACTTGCCCGACGAAGACAAGGAAATGTTCTTGGAAGACATGGGCATGCACGAACCGGGTTTAAACCGCGTGATTCGCGCAGGTTACGATCTCTTGGGCCTTCAGACCTACTTCACGGCCGGCGTTAAGGAAGTGCGTGCTTGGACGATTCACAAGGGCGACACCGCCCCTCAAGCGGCCGGTGTCATTCACACCGACTTCGAACGCGGCTTTATTCGTGCCAAGACCATCGCCTTTGACGACTTCATCGCCTTTAAGGGTGAAAAGGGTGCGCAGGAAGCCGGCAAGATGCGCGCCGAAGGCAAGGACTATGTCGTGGCCGACGGCGACGTGCTTGAATTCCTCTTTAACGTCTAATCGGTCTTACGTTTTGATTTGACCGATTCCATTGAAAAAGGGCGCCTTCCCGACGAAAGCGCCCTTTTTGTTTTGGCTTAGAAACTGTCTTTGACCGCTCGAATGCGGCGCATGTCGCGCTTGGTGGGACGCCCCTTGGGGATAGCCGTTGCAGGCTCATTGGCATACTTGCGAATGGCCGCAGCCCTCTCGCGCAAGACTTGCGACTCGTCCGTTTCGCGATAAAGCGTTTGCGCGACTTTGGCTGGGCCTCGCACGCTTGAAAGCGCTTCGACATACACTTCGAAGTGCTCTTCGCCGCGCGTAATTTCCAAAAGATCGCCCGGTTTGACTTCGCGAGAAGGTTTGACGCGAATGCCGGCGATGCGCACGCGCCCCAATTCGATGGCGTCTTGCGCCAACGAGCGCGTCTTGAAAAAGCGCGCCGCCCAAAGCCACTTGTCAATTCGAACCGATTCGAGTTCTGCCATAGCACTCACACGTTGTTGGTTTATCTGTGTTCCCGATAATTTCAGGAAACTTTCGAAGTTGTGTAGTGTACCGTTTCCAAAGCAAGCTTGTGCAAAATTTCAGGACTGCGAGCATACTTGCCCGCAAGCGTTTGGGGAAGTTCCTTGACCCAGGCAATGCGTCTCGGGCACTTGTAGCGCGCCAAGTTTTGCGTGAGTTTTCCGATCAAATCCACTGTTTCGACAGGCTCGGTTTCGGCCACCAAAAGCGCCGCAACAATCGCGCCCCACTTATCATCAGGCAGCCCCAGAACCAAAGCCTCTTTGATGCCCGCAATCGAACAAAGCGCTCGTTCGACTTCGTCCGGGTAGACTTTTTCGGCACCGCTCACGATCGTGTCGGTCACGCGTCCCAAAATCTCAAAGCTGCCGTCGGGTAACGTCCGTGCACGGTCGCCCGTATCGAGCCATTCGTTTGCTAGCAACGGCGAGGCACCCCAGTAGCCTGCCATCGTCATGGGACCGCGCACAAAGAGCTCGCCCTCGGCACTTTTAAGCTCCACCCCGTCCAGAGGGACATTCCCCGAGCTTTGTGGATCAAATCGACTTTCGTACCGACTCATCGCCACGGTACTTGCCGTTTCCGTCATGGCGTAGGTGGTGACAATCGGCACGTGCGCTTTTTGGGCTCTTTGCCGCAGTCTGCTGCTGCAAGCCGCACCCCCGATCAAAACCAAACGCAAGGTTTCGGGCGTGCGCCAGTCGGGACAGGTGTCCAACATATCCGAGAGCATCGTCGGTACAAGCGAAGCAATGGAAATACGATCGCGCACAAAGCTTTCGAGATAGGCCTTGGCCGAGTAGTTCGGCGCCAAAGCAACGGCGCTGCACCGAGCCAAGCTTCGTGTGACGACTCCGAAACCGCCTACGCGCGCAGGCGAAATCGAGAGTTGCCACACGTCGTCTTGCGTCAGTCGAATGTGACGGTTGACTGCTTTTGCATTGGCAAACAAAGCTGAGCGCGTCAAAATTGCAGGCTTCGAGCGCCCGGTCGTGCCCGAAGTAAAAAGCACAGCCGCCGCATTTTCGGGTAACGGTGCTTCGATCGCCTCAATCCGATCAAGGCAGGCTTTGACCTCGATTGGCGTCAATTTAGGCGAAAGTAACAGCATCGGCACCCGGGCCTCCAAGAGCGCATAGATACGTACCAACGTTGCCAAGTCGGCTTTGGCCGTGAGAATGTACGGTCGTCCCGGACGAGGCCTTTGCAAGTGCTCCAAATCAGCCTTGGCCAACTCTGCCGTTTCGGCAAAGGAATAGTCCTTGTCCGGGCTGCGCACGCATAAGCCCTGCGGGCAGTCGCGTGCCGCGGCAAAAATCGAAAAAGCCGTTTCCGAATGCATGTCACTGTCCGACATCGCTTTTGTCGAGTTACGGCAAACGCTTAAATTTCGTGAAGTCCGGACGGCGCTTTTCCAAGAAGGCGTTTTTGCCCTCTTTGCCTTCTTCGGTCATGTAGTAAAGAAGCGTGGCGTTACCTGCCAACTCCTGCAACCCCGCCTGACCGTCGCAGTCGGCATTTAAGGCCGCTTTTAAGCAGCGCAGTGCCAAGGGCGAGTTGGCCAACATTTCTCGACACCACTGCACCGTTTCGGCTTCCAACCTTTCCAAGGGCACGACAGTGTTGACCAACCCCATATCCAAAGCTTCTTTGGCATTGTAAAAGCGGCACAAGAACCAGATTTCGCGCGCTTTTTTCTGACCCACGATACGCGCCATGTAGGAGGCACCCCACCCGCCGTCAAAGGATCCCACGCGCGGGCCTGTTTGCCCGAACATGGCGTTTTCTGCGGCAATGGTCAAGTCGCACATCATGTGAAGCACGTGACCTCCGCCCACGCACCAGCCTGCCACCATCGCCACCACGGGCTTGGGGCAGGTGCGAATTTCGCGCTGAAAGTCCAAAACATTTAAGCGCGGCACGCCGTCTTCGCCCACATAGCCGCCGTTACCGCGCACTTTTTGATCGCCCCCGGAACAAAAGGCTTTCTCTCCCATGCCGGTGAGAATAATGACGCCCACTTTGTCATCCATGCGAGCGTCCAAAAGCGCTTGCATCAATTCGTTGACGGTCTGAGGACGAAAGGCGTTTCGCACTTCCGGACGGTTGATGGTGATTTTGGCAATGCCTTCGTCGCACTTTTCGTAAACGATATCGGTGAAGGCGCCGGCCTTGACCCAAGTCGGTACGGCAGGCAGATTCGAAGTATCGAGCATCGGTTGCATTTCGTTTTTTCCTTTTTTTCAATGAGTTCGGTTATCGGATGTTGGCGGCAATTCGCCCGGCCAACTGCGCCCACTTCGGGCGTTCTTTATCGATAAATTGCGCAAATGTTTCGGGCGTGGTCAAGAAAGGTTCGGCACCGAGTTTTGCAAGCCGCTGTGCAATTTCCGTGCTTTTCAGAAGCTTTTGCATGGCCTCGTTAATGTGCTCGACTTCACGCGCATCGGCCCCTTTGGGCATCACCACACCGTCCCAGGCAAAGAGTTCATAGCCGGCAAAGCCGCATTCGATCATGGTGGGCACGTCGGGTGCCAAGGCACTGCGCTCGGGCGTCGTCACGGCCAAGGCTTTGAGTTTGCCGCTTCTGACGTGTCCGATTGCATTGGGCATCACATCGATCATCAACGGAATGCGTCCGGCCAAGACTTCGGTCATGGCCGCCGCGCCCCCTGCGTGCGGAATGTGGTTGAGTTCAAGCCCTGCCGTCATCGCCAAGAGTTCGCCCGCCAAATGGCTCGTGGTGCCCACGCCGGACGAAGCGTATGCAAGAGCCCCTCGGTTGGCTTTGGCATAAGCAATCAATGTTTGCCAGTCGGTCACGCCCGGCACCGCCTTGGAATTTAAAACGGCCATCAAGCCGATTTTGGAAATGGCGCCCACCGGCACCAAATCGACTCGGGTATCGAAATCCTTTTTGCCGTAGAGGTATTCGTTGACACACATCACGCCGTTGGTGACATATCCCAAGGTGTGCGCAATGTCGCGCGCTTTGACCACCGTGCGCGTGCCGATATTGCCGCCGCTGCCCGGGCGGTTTTGAATGACGATCGTCTGTCCGAGTTCTTTTCCCAGAGGTTCCAAAATCGAACGCGCGAGCACGTCGCCCCCGCCTCCGGGCGGAAACGGCACGACGGCCGTGATCGCTTGATTATTTTGGCATCCGGCCAAGGGCATCAAGCCCGTTAAGCCCAGAGTGCCGCAAATTTTGAGCATGTCGCGTCGTTGCATAGCCTTCGATGTCCGTTCGTCGGCTCAAAATCGTACCGACAGATATTTTTTAGGATATCGAATAGTACATACTCATCGGTACTTTCTCAAGCAGCATTTACATTTCGGTGCCAAATTTGCTTCGGAAGAATCCCTTAGAAAGAGTTTTAGAATCATGTTCATTGCACAAGGAGAAATTAATGGAAGTCATCCCGCTTTCCGAAGCTCGCCGCAATTTAACGTCACTTGTTTCAAAACTTTCCGATCCCAGAATGGAGCCCGTCGTCATTAGTGTGCGAGGAAAGGCGAAAGTGGCAATGCTTTCCGTCGCAACGCTTGAGGAGCTACAAGAAGCAAAATACAGGGACCAGTGTCACAAAATTTTTGACGAGCTTGACGCGTTAAATCGATCTTTAGCCCATAAATGATCCTCCTTACGGCTGAACAGGTCATCGTTTTACACGGTCTAAATTGCGCTTTGACGCTACAAATGTCTGGATGCTTCGCAAGCCAAGTTGGCCATGGGGCGTTGCGACCGTCAATCGGGCAGTGAATATGATCCAAATAACGATTCAAAAAGGACTTAAAGTTTCTTAGTCTCCGCTAAAATAGTCGGATTGCCATTCTTTTTCCCGTAAAGCCGATGAGCTACGTTCTAGATGTCCAGGGTGCGATCGATTTGGGTCGCGAAGTTTTGATGCGAGAAGCACAAGCCGTCACCGACTTGGCCGACACGCTCGATAGCGAACACTTTGCCAAAGCAGTCGAATTGCTTTTGAATTGTCGCGGTCGCGTCGTGGTGAGCGGCGTGGGCAAGTCCGGTCACATTGGCAGAAAACTTGCCGCCACATTGGCTTCGACCGGCACTCCCGCCTTTTTCGTGCACGCCGCCGAAGCCGCTCACGGCGACTTGGGCATGATCACCAAAGACGACGTGGTGATCGGTATTTCGTACTCGGGCACCACGGGCGAACTTTTGACCATTGTTCCGGTGATTAAGCGCGAAGGCGCACAATTGATCACGATCACGGGCAATCCCGAAAGCGCCTTATCTAAGAACGCCGACGTCAACTTAAACGTGCATGTTGCTTTCGAAGCCTGCCCCTTGAATTTGGCACCGACCTCGTCGACCACCGCCACTTTGGCAATGGGCGACGCTCTGGCTGTGGCTTGCATGCATGCCAAGGGCTTTACCAAGGAAGACTTTGCGCGCTCTCATCCGGGCGGCGCTTTGGGTCGCAGACTTTTGACGCACGTGAGCGACGTGATGCGCACCGGTGACGCTGTTCCTTGCGTCAGTGAAGGCATCACCGTTTTGGACGCCGTGCGCGAAATCACCAAAAAGCATATCGGCATGACGGCTGTGGTCGATGCGGCAGGATTGGTCACCGGTATCTTTACCGAAGGCGATCTGCGCCGCTTGATCGAAAAAGAAGGCGACATTCGCAACCTCAAGATAGAAGACGTGATGACGCGCACGCCCACCACGATTGCGCCCGAAGCGATGGCTGCGACGGCTGCCAAGATTTTGGACGAAACGCTGCGCAATCAGCTCTTGGTGGTCGATAACGAAGGTAAATTGATCGGCGCCTTGCACGTGCACGATTTGATGAGCGCAAAGGTGATCTGACATGACGATTTCAATTGAAGACCGCGCCAAGAAAATTCGCTTGGTCGTTTTGGATGTCGACGGCGTTTTGACCGACGGCTCGATTTGGACGGGCGAAAACGGCGAAGCCGTCAAGCGCTTTTCCACGCGCGACGGGCTTGGCATCAAGATGCTACAAGCCGCAGGCATTCCCGTTGCCATTTTGACGGGGCGCAACTCCAAGCAAACGGCCGCACGCGCCAAGGAATTGGGAATCGAATCCGTCGCACAAGGCAAACTCTTTAAGACCGACGCCTGGCACGAAATTTTAAAGGCGCACAACCTTGCGCCCGAGGCGTGCGCTTATATGGGCGACGACGTGCCCGATATCCCTGTTTTGCGCGCCACGGGGCTGAGTACGGCACCGGCTGACGCCATGCCCGAAATCGCCGCCATGGTTCATTGGGTCAGCCCCAAAGCAGGCGGCAACGGTGCCGTGCGCTCCTTGGCCGAACTCATCCTCAAGGCACAGGGCAAGTGGGACGATTTGGTCGAGTCGCGCTACATTCGCGGGGAAATTCTCTGATGAAGGTCTATCTGCGCGATCGCCTGACGGCAGGCTTCGGTGTCGGGGTCTTGGCGCTTTTGGCGGCAAGCTCCTACTACTATTCTCTGCAATCCGAAATCGATGCCA
>JAUNOJ010000045.1:8774-10589 GCA_030531135.1 Sutterellaceae bacterium
GCGCTTTTGGCGGCAAGCTCCTACTACTATTCTCTGCAATCCGAAATCGATGCCAATCGAGCATTGGTCGACAGAGAAGCGCCCGACTTTATCACAACCGGCATTTCGATCACGGAATTCGAACCTACGGGGCAAGCTCGCCGGCGCGTGTATGCCGACTATGCCGAACACTTCACCGACGGACGTCTTTCTACTTTGGGCCCCAAGATGGTGACTTTGTCCGTTGACGAACCTCAGTTGATCGCTTCGGCCGACGCCGGTCAAAGCTTGGATGGGGGCGAAACTTACTTCTTTACCGGAAATGTCACGGTCACACGCGCAGGCGATCGCAATCAGGCGCCGATGCGTTTTACCACCACGCATTTGACCGTATTTCCCGACACCAGTCGCATTGAAACCGATGCAGCCGTTCGCTTGGAAAGCGGCTCGGACATCACCACCGGCATCGGTATGACGCTTGACAACGTCGAAAGAACAGTGGATATTCACAGCAACGTGCGCACCAGCGTCTTACCCAAACGCGCACAAGAGAATCAGGATCAAGAACAATGACCAAGAAGATTGCTTTTATCGCTTTGTGCGCCTTGAGTTTGACCGGTGCGGCTTACGCCGAAACGGCCGATCGTGAAAAGCCCATCGAAATCACCGCACAGGACTTTCACGGCGACGAAGTCAATCAAACGGCTGTTTATACCGGCAACGTCGAAGTGCATCAGGGCACCTTGGAAATTTTGGGGGCTCGTCTGGAGTTGACGGTGTCTCCCGAAGGCTATCGCACGATTACGGTGACGGGCAATCCGGTGCGCATGAAAGAAAAGCGCGACACCAAAACGCAAGGCATCGAAGAATGGGTGCATGCCAGCAGTCTCAAGGCCGTTTATGACGAATCCAAAGACGTCGTCACTTTCCAAGACGTCGCCAAATTGGCTCGTAGCGAAAACGGGCTTGTCAAAGATTCTACGGCCGGCGACAAAATCATTTATGATCTGCGCACCGCACGCTCTCGCGTAGAAGGCGCCGTTTCGACGGAAGGCAAGCGCAGCCGCGTTTCTACTGTTTTGGCGCCGCGCGCCAATCAGCAAAAGGCACCGACGCCTGCTCGCAACGACGCCACGGCGCCCATGTCGGGCTCCACGCGTTTGGGTCAGTAAGAACAAATTTATCGGAGTTTTATTCTCGTGTCCGAGACCGTCATTCATACGCTTGAAGCTGTCAATTTGATGAAGCGCTACGGCGCTCGCAAGGTCGTGCGCGACGTTTCCGTCAAGGTGCGCAGCGGAGAAGTCGTGGGCTTATTGGGCCCCAACGGCGCCGGCAAAACCACGACCTTTTACATGATCGTGGGTCTGGTGCCTCCCAACGGCGGCTCGATTTCTTTAGACGGGAAAGAAATCACTCATTTGCCGATTTTCAAGCGCGCGCATTTGGGTGTGAGTTACCTGCCGCAGGAAGCAAGCGTTTTCCGTAAGCTCTCGGTCGAAGACAACATTCGCTCCATTCTCGAGTTGCAAGTCAATGCCCAAGGCATCGCTTTGACGCGCACCGAAATCGAGTCGCGTCTGGAAAACCTTTTGGAAGAACTGCAAATCACGCATATTCGCACCAACATGGCGCTGTCTTTGTCGGGCGGCGAACGTCGCCGTACGGAAATTGCCCGCGCCCTGGCAGCCAACCCGAGCTTTATTTTGTTGGACGAACCTTTTGCCGGGGTCGACCCCATTGCCGTGATTGAAATTCAGCGCATCGTGCGCTTCTTGAAGGATCGCGGCATCGGCGTTTTGATTACGGACCATAACGTGCGCGAAACCTTGGGCA
>JAUNOJ010000366.1 GCA_030531135.1 Sutterellaceae bacterium
ATAATTTGAGGAACGTCACCTTTACCACTGACTTGGGAATGCAAAAAATGACCCCAACTGCATTTATCAAAGGCTTGAGGGATGGCTTGACCGCTCCCTTTACAGCGTTCAACCCAGCGCCTGTGCGCACCCAAATCCCCCAGTGTCTGGTCGAACCGTCATACCGTCCGCAATCGGAAGACTGGTTACATATCCGAAGTTATTTCGACAAGGCGCTCGTGAATACCCGCAAAGAAATCTCAGATGAAAAGAAATAGTTCGGATGACCGGCACCGGCAAGAAAAAAGTTGGCCTTTATCAGCGTAATGTGCACCCACCAGATAGCTCTTGCCCAAGGCACAATGACAAAAACCTCCCCCACGCAACCGAGGGGAGGTTTCATTTGTCTTGCGTGACCGATCAAATTCGGTATAAACGCTTCTAGCCTTTCTTTTCCAAAAGCTTCTTCTGGCAATCCGCACAAATCCCGTAAAGGGACAGTGCATGGTCTTCGAGTTCAAACCCCAGACGCTGCGCCACTTGCTTTTGACGGCGTTCGATTTCCTTGTCGACAAACTCTTCCACACGGCCGCAACGCGTGCAGACGATGTGATCGTGGTGTCCGCCGTCGTCCATTTCATACGTGGCGCGGTCGTTCCCAAAGTAGTGACGAACAATGAGGCCTGCAGTTTCAAACTGCGTCAGAACGCGATAAACGGTTGCCAAGCCCACATCGAGGTTTTCCGCCACCAGAAGCTTATAGACGTCTTCGGCACTGAGATGTCGTTCCGTGCCCGACTCCTGCGCCTTTTGGAAGATTTCCAGAATGCGCATACGCGGCGCCGTGGCCTTCAGGCCGACGCTTTTTAACTCCTGCTCGGGCTCGTGAGGCACCGAAAATTTATTTATCGTCATGAAAACTTTTCCTTTAGCGGCACAAAACCGCCCGCACAACTTGTCAATACCCGTTATCATAACGTCAACTGCGTTTTTGCGTGAGCAAAAACTTGTGACCTTTTGCGAAACTCTACCTTTGAACTAATAGAAAACCATGCATTTTCGCTCGATGATCCTCGGCTCCGCGCTTGTTTGCGGCGCCATTGCACTCACGGGGTGCAACTTCAACAGTTACGCTTATCGTCCCGACGTTCATCAGGGTAACCTCGTTACCAAAGAAATGATCGGCCAGTTGGAAGTCGGCATGGCCCGTCAGCAAGTGATGTTCGTGATGGGCGAGCCTTTGATTCAAAGTGCTCTGCACCGTCAACGCTGGGACTACGTCTACTACGTCAATCCCCGTTACGGCAACGAAGAAATGCGTAAAGTCACGCTTTACTTCGATGATGAGGATCGTTTGACCAAAATCGAATCCACGCCTCTGCCCTCGGAACAGCAAGCCGACGAAATGATTCTGGGTCACGACACCGATTTCGTTCCCGAACGCATGCCTGAGCGCAATCGCGATTGATCAGTTTCCAACCGTTTAAGAATTTGAGAACGACAAATGATTAAAGTAGCCATCAGCGGCGCCACCGGCCGCATGGGACACATGTTGCTGGAAGCCGTCGCCAACGCTGACGATTTTGAATTGGTTTGTGCTTTGACGCGTGAAGGCACTGCCGAAATCGGCCAAGACGCTTTCGCCTTTTTGGGCAAAACCTCGGGCGTGACGATCACAAGCGACATCAACGAATTGTCCAAAGCAGATGTTTTGATCGACTTCACGCGCCCTGCCGCAACGCTGGCCTACATGCCTTTTTGTGCAGAGCACAATGTGGGCTTGGTGATCGGCACCACGGGTTTTGACGCCGAAGGCAAAGCCGCCATTGAAGCCACAGCCGAAAAAGTTCCCGTCGTCTTTGCCCCCAACATGAGCGTGGGGGTGAACGCCGCCATGAGTTTGAT
>JAUNOJ010000367.1 GCA_030531135.1 Sutterellaceae bacterium
GCGGTAACTTCAGCCATTTCTTTTCTCTTCCCGTAGTTTTTTTGCTCATCGATTTTGCAAGAGAATTCTCAAGAAAGGTTCCGAAAAAATCTTCGGAAAGCTTCTCTCGATTTTTCCTCCGAATTCTTTAACTTTATCAGGAGTTTGTGACAAAATCATGGCAAATTTCCCTATCCAAACCCGGGGAATTCGCTTTTGTTGTTCATACCGACACAAAAAGTCTGTTTTGTCCCACTAACTTTGGGTATTATCTCGCTGTAACGAAGTCGAAACTTTTCGATTTCATTTTGTGTTTGCAACTCGAGTAACAACACATCATGCGAATTCTTTTGGTTGAAGACGATCCTATGATCGGCGAAGGCGTAGTCGACGGACTCAATGCCGAGGGGTACGCCGTCGACTGGGTGCAAGACGGAAATTCCGCCTTGATTGCCCTGCGCACGACACCTTTTTCTTTGGTGATTTTGGATTTGGGCTTACCCGGCAAAGACGGTATCAGCGTCTTGCAAGAAGTGCGCGCGCAGCGCATGCACATTCCGGTCATCGTCACAACGGCGCGCGACACCGTCTCCGATCGCGTCAAGGGGCTCGATGCCGGCGCCGACGACTATCTCATCAAGCCCTTTGATTTGGACGAACTTTCGGCGCGCATCCGAGCGCTGTTGCGCCGCTCGGTGGGGCGCAGCGAACCTACGATCGAGCGCGGTCGCCTGTTGATCAAGCCCGAAACGCGCGAAGTTTTTTATAACGGCGAGCCCGTTTTGCTCTCTTCCAAAGAATATGCCCTCTTGGTTGCCTTAGCCGATCGCGTAGGTGTCGTGCTCTCGCGCGGTCAGTTGGAAGAAAAGCTTTATAACTGGGATTCGACCATCGGCTCGAACGCTATCGAAGTGCACATTCACCACTTGCGCAAGAAGCTTTCGGAAGACGCCATCAAAACCGTGCGCGGTGTGGGCTACCTGTTAGAGACCTAGAAACGTCGACTATGGCAACGAGTATTCGCAGCAAAATCGTTTTCACACTCGTCTCGGCTCTGGTTGTTGCGGGGTTGGTCGCCTCCTGGGCGACCTATTACTCGACAAGGTCGGAGTTTTCCGACATTTTCGACAGCCAACTGCGTCAAACGGCTCTGGAACTGGTGGAGTTGGGCGACACGAATGTGCAAAACATTTCGTTGGTCGGCCAATCGCCTCAGCTCAATATGCTGGTTCAGATTTATGATGCCAGAGACAATCGTATCTACACGAGCCGCCATGCCGTTCCGTTGCCCATTTCCGAGACGCCGGGCTTTACCAACGTCATCACCGACAGCGGCAAAGAATGGCGTCAATACACAAGTACCATCGGCACAAAAATCATTCAGGTGGCGCAACCCACCGACGTGCGGGACGATTTGGCCGTGTCGGCCGCCATGCGCATCGTGCAGCCGATGTTCGTGCTGATTCCGTTTTTGGCCATCGCCATTTGGTTTGTCATCGTTCAGATGCTCCAACCCTTGAATCGCACGGCAAAAGCCGTGGCCATGCGCTCGCCTTCGTCGCTGCAACCCATCGAAATCAAAAATCTTCCTTTTGAGCTCAAAAGCTTGGTCGATGCCATCAATGCGCTCTTGGTGCGCTTGGGCGACAGCCTTTCGGCACAACAGCGTTTTGCTTCGGACGCCGCTCACGAATTGAGAACACCCTTGGCAGCCATCAAACTTCAAGCACAGTTGTTGGAGCGCGCCAAGGATCCGGAAACGCGCGCCAAGTATGCCGGCCGATTGCAACAAGGTGTTGCGAGAGCCACGCGCTTGGTCGAACAGCTTTTAACCATTGCGCGCTTGGATCCGGACGCTGCCGAAAAACCCATGAGCGAAGTCGATTTGGCCCAAGTAGCCAAAG
>JAUNOJ010000046.1 GCA_030531135.1 Sutterellaceae bacterium
CTGTCCGCACCATCCGGAGAAAGCACTGCCGCAATATCGCCTTGCCTGTAATTGCAGAAAGCCGGCCCCGGGCATGATGCTTGCCGCCGCCAAGGATTTGGGCATCGATCTTTCGCAAAGCGTAATGTTCGGCGACAAAAAAAGCGACATGCAAGCCGCTTTGGCTGCTGGCATCGCCACGCGCGTATTACTTGGCACCGATGGCAAAGCCGAGCCCGAGCCCTGCGAAGAAGCATCGTTAACCGCCAAAGATCTTTTGGACGGCGTCACAAAGCTTCTCGCTTACAAATAGCCGACAGGATTGAAGCTCCCTCGAATGAATTCGAAGGATTCTGCTACAGGTCATTTGCAAGCTTTTCCGGTAAGGCGTCACCGCCCATCCGGCTGTCACTTGCAACCGATAGCTTTACGATGCTACGCTTGTCCGTTAACACTAGCCCCGTTGGAGCATGTGCCCTCGTGAGTTTCCGTTCGGATTGCTCCGAATTTTTGTGGCTACGCGCTGAAGTTTGATAACACAACCCGGCATCGCCTAACAGCGCTTCCACAGTCGCCCACTTCTTTCGAAGCAGATTCGGGTCGTGTCCTGTCTGTGTTGCGTAACACGCAAGGAAGGCCGACATCATGTCTCGATCGACACAAGTATCGCTCTCTCCCAATCTGTGCCAACGCTGACTGAGCGGCTTTTTCTCATAAGTATCCGTGAAAAAGTCATACTGGCTCATACGATACTTGCGGGCATCCAATTCAACCACCTCAACACCGGCACACGCTGCCTTGCGCTTGATTTGCGAAATGAGATAACCCGGAGCTCGTCGAGCAATACTTTTTCCGAACACCTTCTGGAATGCCTTAAACGAATTCTTTTCAACTCGCAGGGTTCCACCCAGTTCGAAAATCGTATTTGCCAGCCGGTCGAGATCGCGTTTGCGCGTCGCGGCCTGCTTGCGTTTGAGTTCCGCTACTTGATTCTTTAATTGAACGTAGTGCTTACTTTCCTTCCACTCCAATTTGCCCTTGGCAGGCTTTTTAATCGTTCCGTCCGCATTGAAGTTTTGCGGGTTGGTACGGCGTCGCGAACGATCCATTGCTCGCTGAAGACAAGCAATTTCCTTGTCCCAATTCTGAACATGAGGTGCCAACTCAAAAAGCCCGAAACCGACTTCCGAGTAGACGGCGATACGACCCAAGCCCGGATCGATACCCACAATTATGTCTTTGGGCGCCGTGATATGCCGAACCGGGGCCGTACCTTGCATGACCAATTGCAAGTAGTAATACTGCTTGCCTTTGATCTTGCGACGAACGACACGACAATACTTCACGCGGCGAGGCTGCTTTGGATTGACGGGATCGGCCAAACACGCTTTGATGTAATCGGTCTTTTTGATCAGCACCTTGTATTGCTTGCGATTGCGCCATTGCAATGCCTGCTTTTCAGGTTTCCAAATCAGCTCTTTGTTGTCTGAGCCTTCAATGGAATTGAGACCCCGCTTGTAGCTCTTAAATCGCGGCTTGCCGCCCTTTTTGAAGATATAGCCCTCAATTGCCCGCCAAACGGCTTTGCCGATGTTCTGCGCCTCATGCGCACCCAATAGCGGCACGCCGGAGGCCACGCGGTGATCGTTGGCGATGGTTCTCAGACCGCAAAGCGTTAATCCGTATTCGAGTTGAAGCTCTCTGAAAATCTTATTGCGCTCTTTACCCTTGGGCATGACGCAAGCGGCTCGCCATCGTGCGTCTTCGCGCATGCGATACAAATGCTTGAGTGCTGTTCCCAAGGTGGCGTTATAGAGATGCCTGCCAAACTCGAACGTTTTGGAGAACAACAACGCTTCGTTGTCGCTGAGAACCAGCGGCAACTCTACGACGAATGTCGGGGTTGTTGTCTTCACTTGAGGCATGACGGTTGTCTTTATGGCAAAACAAAATTTTTAAAGGACTGCTAACTTAGCACATTGCAAATTTGTTGTCGTGCTTTTTTGCAACTCTCCCCGCCTTGTCTCTCGAATGAATTCGAAAGTTTGCGGCGGGATTTTCTCTATCAAACACAAAAACTGCATGAGGTCTTCATCAGAGGCCAAGGACAAGGCTCGCAGGCCTTGAGCCTTTCGAAAGTCCTTGAGATTGACACGCTTGTGCCCCATCACAGTGATCAGGTAGTAGTTGCGACGCTTGTCGTCTCGGACAAAGAGATTTTTGGCATCGACCTCGGGATACGGCAATTCGATTTCGGCGACTTCTGCCATGTTGAAGACGGCCGGGTGCTCGGTCACTTCGAAATCGCCCAATCGGGATCGAAGAAAAGCGTAGGTTTCTTGCTTATTCATGGTGCTTTGGATAATCTGCAAAAGCGATCTGCAAAGTTTACCCAAACCCAATCGGCAGATGTCGATTCTCCTTTTTGAGTCCGCACTCCTTGGCGAGCCTTTGCACAAAATCTGCGGCACCCGCAACTGGATTGAATCCTGCCTGCCGCGCCACCGCTGCGAAGTCGCCGGGAGTGAGATTTGTAAGTTCCCTCACCTTGTTCAAAAGCGATTCCGTCACTGTTGCCTCAAGTCCAAGCATGGCGAGATGAGCCTCAAACAAGTGTTGTGCCTGATCGGGTGTCAAGGCTTCGAACTTCACCTTAAGATCAAATCGACGAAGGCACGCCGGATCGAGTGTCTCGACCAAGTTTGTGGTTGCAATAAAAATTCCTTTGAAAGCTTCGATTTGCGTGAGCATTTCGTTAACCTGAGTGATTTCCCAACGTTGGAAACTTGCCGCACGGTCTTGCAAGAACGAATCGGCCTCATCGATCAAAAGCACGGCGCCATCAAGTTGAGCTTCTCGAAACGCTTGGGCAATGTTGTTTTCGGTTTCGCCCAAATAGCGCCCGAACAGGTCCGAGGCGCGCTTGACAACCAAGGGTTTGTCGAGCATCTTCGCGACCCATTCGGCGTATGCGGACTTACCTGTGCCCGGTAGCCCGTAAAGACACAAGGATCCTTGCGGGCGCGCACGAAGTCCGTCAACGACCCTCTCCAAGTCAACGTCGGTGTTGAGATAGTCCAAAGGGTAGATGCCAAGACCCGATATGCTTGGCGCCACTTCTCCGTATCCTTGAACTGTGAGCGTATCGTTAACCAAATCCGTTACCATGTCATCACGAACCGGCGAAGATTCGGGCTCGACGGCATCGGCCACCTTCAATACGCGCGTGACAATCGCAGGCGATAGGTGTTTTGTTCGAGCGAGACGATCGCGCAAGTCTTCGGATACCCCGTCTCCGGCAACCTTGTCGATCCACTTTCGGCGCTGCGCCACGGTCGGTGGCGACAATTCGAGCACGATGTCAAAACGCCTCAAAAACGACGCATCCATTTATTCCAACGAATTCGTGATCCACAGCGTGGGACAGGTGTTTGCCTCAAGCAATCGATTAAGACGGGCCTTATTGAAACGCACGAGCGTCTCGTGCTTGGCACCATGAAATTGCACGCCCTGTGAAAGTACGTCTTCGGCATCGTCCACCACCAAAAACATGTCTCGATTGTTGCGCAACAGCACACCTGCCATCTCCAAAAGGTCCAGACGGGTTTCGATGTTCTCTATCACGAGGTTTTCATCATCTTCCCCGACTGTCACTTTGTCTTGGCGACAAATCTCAAAAGCCTTGATGCCGAGCGTTTTCGCTAAAACACGGGAAAGTTCGGTATTACCTGTGCCGGACTCGCCATAAAGCAAAATGTTGACGCCGGTTTTATGCGTTGTCAACAGACCTTTTAGGTAAGACAGCAAAGTCTCACGCACCGGCGGAATATGGTCGAAATCGGACAAAGTCAAGTCGGAATCGCCTGCCTCGGAAAAAATGCTTTCGAAAAAGGTTTTTTCCGTCAAGCGCTCACTTTGCAGCTGATTTAAATCCAAAACCTTATTGAGACGATAGTGCAAGTCAAACGCACCCTCCTCAAATTCAGCAAGTTTCGGGGCACGCAACGGATGAATGATGAGCGAGAAATTTCCGTTCTTGTCGTTGAAGAGTTCCCTGATCTTCTCCACCCTCAAGCCTGTTGCACAAGACAAAATCTCAAGCACCATTGCAAAGCCGCGTTCATCGCAGTTAAAACAATTGGCCACCCGCTTCACCCAATAGTCACAAGCGATAAAAACAAAGAATGCCAAAACCAAGACTGCTTCGTGACTCAACGCAAAGAGTTTGGCTAAAAGTTCCAAGTTTTCTCGCATCGGCGACTCAAACAAAGGGCGCGTTTTAAGCTCTTTTTCGCATTCTTGCAAGGCGTCAAGCAACTCTTTAGGCGTGTCGACAAAGTCTTTCACCTCATCGTAACCTTCGGCTTTGAGCTGATCGTAGGCATCTCCCAAATAAGGCGACAGGCATTGCAAGTCTTTGTACGACTTATCGGGCTTCTCACGAAAGGCCTTGGCATGCACCCAACGAAGATCCTTCATCTTTTCTAAGAGCGCCATCAGACCGCGCACGTAGTACTGCCATCTATTTTTCAAGGGGCCGTCGATACAATCGGCGGTCATCATCCTCCAAGCGTGGCCGTACACCAAAAGGCGAAGTGTCCACAGCTCGGGAGCCAAATGCCGCTTGGGGCACGGGCTATAAAGAGAGTCGAATCTGATATTCTGGGACATTCGATTTTCCTTTTAGCCGAACCCGATCGGACGATGCCGATTCACTTTCTTTAGCCGGCCCTCTTTGGCGAGCCTTTGAGCAAAATCTTCGGCATCGACAACGGGATTAAATCCTGCTTGCCGCGTCACCGTTGCGAAGTCGCCGGGCGTGAGGTTCGTGAGCCCCTTTAGCTGACGCAAAACAGCATCCGACACCGTTGCCTCAAGTCCAAGCATGGCGAGATGCGCCTCAAACAAGCGTTGTGCCGAATCGGGTGTCAAGGCTTTGAACTTCACCTTGAGGTCAAAGCGGCGAAGGCACGCGGGATCAAGCGTATCAACCAAATTAGTGGTCGCGATAAAGATTCCTTCGAAAGCTTCGATTTGCGTGAGCATTTCGTTAACCTGCGTAATTTCCCAGCGCTTGAAACTCGCTGCACGGTCTTGCAAGAAGGTGTCGGCCTCATCGATCAACAGCACAGCACCCTCAAGTTGCGCCTCTCGAAAAGCCTCTGCGATGTTGTTTTCGGTTTCGCCCAAATAGCGCCCGAAAAGATCGGAGGCACGTTTCACAACCAAGGGTTTGTCAAGCATCTTTGCCACCCACGCGCCGTAGGCCGACTTCCCGGTGCCCGGCTGCCCGTACAGGCACAAGGAGCCTCGCGGGCGAACACGTAGCCCATCGACAATTTTGGCCAAGTCGACGTCGGTGTTGAGGTAGTCCAAAGAGTAGATACCAAGACCCGACAAACTTGCCGCCACTTCCCCCTGCCCTTGAGCTTTGAGCGTGTCGTTCACCAACTCAATCACCTTGGCATCACGAGCCGGTGAAGATTCGGGCGCGACGGTGTCGGCCACTTTCAGTGCGCGCGTGACGACCGCCGGCGACAGATGCTTGGTGCGCGAAAGCCGATCGCGCATGTCGTCGGACAAAGTGGTGCCGGCAAGCTTGTCAATCAATTGACGGCGCTGCCCCACTGTCGGCTGTCCGACTTCGAGCACAATATCGAAACGGCGAAGAAGGGTCGCATCCATCTGAGCCAAAGAATTCGTGATCCACAGCGTGGGACAAAAGTTTTGGCGCATCAAGTCGTTAAGTCTTGCTCGATTAAATCTCGAAGGCGTCTCGCGCTTGTTGCCGCGAAATTGCAAGTCCGCAGAAAAAATGTCTTCGGCTTCATCCACGACCAAAAGTATGTCCCGATTGTTGCGCAACAAAACGCCGGCTGTCTCCAAAAGATCCAGACGAGTTTCGATACTTTCGACAATCGGCTCGTCGTCATCGTTCATTCTGACATTGACCTTATCTTTGACAGAAATTTCAAAAGCCCGGGCGCCAAGCTCCTGAGCCACGACACGAGAAAGTTCGGTTTTGCCGGTTCCGGATTCGCCGTAAAGCAAGACATTGACGCCTGTTTTGCGCGTGTCAAGAGCGCCTTTTAGATAAGGCAACAAGAGCTCATGCACCGATGCAATGTGCGCAAAATCATCCGGAACCAAGTCGGATTTGATAGCTTTGGAAAAAATGCTTTCAAGAAAAATCTTTTCGTCCAACACTCGACTCTGAAGCAAATCAAAGTCGAGGATCTTGTTGACACGGTAGAGGAACCAAATTTCGCAATCCATGTCGTAGTCTATTTTCGGCAGCGGCAGCGGCTTGACGAGCAAGGAAAAAGTTCCTGCTCTGTCACTTAAAAGTCGTCTGATGTCATCGACCGACACATCGGTTGCACATGCCGCCACATCAATCACCGCTTCCAAACCGCGACAATCAAAGTCAAAAAGCGTGCATACCCTTATAAGCGCGTTATTTGAACGTGACAAAACAAAGAATGCCAAAATCTCCGCGGCTTTGGGACTCAAGTCAAAAAGCCGCCCGACGAGTTCCAGATTTTCCTTCAAGGGCGAATTGAACAAGGGCTGTGTTTTGAGTTCTTCTTCGCACTCACGCAGTGCGTCAAGCAGCTCTTTTGGGGTGTCGCCGAAGTTTTTCACCGCCTCAACCCCCGCTTTTTTTAGCGTTGTGACTTTTTCTCCGAAAAATGCCGATAAGTAACGAGGTCTGACAAGCTCGTCTGTCGCACAGTCCATTGCACTGTAGTCGTCATCAAGCCTTTCCATGGCGTTAAAGAGCGCCAACGTTCCACGTACGGTATAAGCTTCTTGTTCACACATCGAGCCGAAACAGCCGTCGCGTAACATTGTCCAGCCCCGGCCGTTGACCAAAAGGCGCAGAACCCACAGCTCCACTGCCAGATGGCACCTGCTTGCCGGGGTGTAAAGCGACTCCAAGCTCACCGTCATGGTCTTACCTTTAACCGAACCCGATCGGGCGGTGCTTGTTTTCTTTCTTCAAGCTGCACTCGGTCTGAAGACGCCCGACAAAGTCCTCGGCGTCCGTAATGGGATGAAAGCCCGCTTGACGAGCGACCGCCGCAAAGTCGCCCGGCGTCACGAAAGACAATTCGCGCGCTTGACGCAAGACGGCAGGCGTCACGGAATCCCGAATGCCGAACTGCTCGGTATAAGACTCAAACAAGGCTTGTGCCTGATTTTCGGTCATGGCATCGAACTTCACCTTGATGTCAAAGCGACGAATGCTCGCGGGATCGAGCGTATCGACCAAGTTGGTGGTGGCGATAAAGATCCCGTCGAAGGTTTCGATCTGGGTGAGCATTTCGTTCACCTGCGTCGTCTCCCACGAGTGCATGCTCTTGGTGCGGTCTTGTAAGAACGAATCCGCCTCGTCGATCAAGAGTACGGCACCTTCTGCCTTGGCTTCGCGGAAAGCGGCGGCAATGTTTTGTTCGGTCATGCCGACATAACAATCGAGAAGGTCGGAAGCGCGCTTCACTACCAAGGGCTTATTCAACTTTTCGGCCAACCACGCGGCGTAGGCCGACTTGCCCGTACCCGGAACACCGTAAAGACAGAGTCTTGCCTGAGGGCGACGACCGATGCCTTCGATCAATTGCTCAAGATCGGCATCGGCATTGACATAGTCAAGCGAATAGACCTTTTGTACCGAGTTGGAGGCTGTTTGCACCAAGTCTTTACCCTGGGCGCGCAGGGTTTCGTTCACCAAATTGACCATGAGGTTGTCGCGTGTCATGCCGGCCGTAGGTTCAACGGTATCCAAGACTTTAAGCGCTCGAGAAATGATCGCAGGCGACAAGTCCTTGGCGCGCGAGAGGCGCTCGCACAAGTCAGGCGACAACGTGGTGCCGGCGAGCTTGTCGACAATCTTGCGACGCTGGCTCTTGGTGGGCTGCGCCACTTCGAGCAAAATATCGAAACGGCGAATCATGGCCGGATCCATGGTATGCAAAGAGTTCGTCATCCAGATCGTGGGACAGGCGTTGGTTTCGAGCAAGCGATTGATTTGGGCCTTGTTTTTGCGCAAAGGCGTATTCATATTGATCCCGAAAAACGAGATGCCGGCAGAAAAGATGTCTTCGGCTTCGTCCAAAAGCAACAGGGCACGGTCGTTGCTTTTGAGCAAGTGGCCCGCCACCTGCCAGTGATCCAAACGCGTATTGTCGCCCACACGGCCGGAGCCCTCCTTGGTGGCAATTTCATAGGTGCACGCGCCCAACTCCTGCCCCAAGACGCGGGAAAGTTCGGTTTTGCCGGTGCCGGGGTCTCCGTACAAAAGGATGTTGACGCCGGCACGATGCTGTTGCAATGCGAGCTTTAAGTACGGCAGCAACGTAGTTTTCACGCGCGGAATATGGTCGAAGTCGTCCAACGTCAACTCAGGCGTTTGACCGGTGGAAAAACGGCTTTCCAGGAAGTCTTTTTCCGTCACGCGCGTTTCGAGCAACACGCCCTCATCAATCGCGTCGTTAAAAGAATAAATGTCTTCGAAGTCGCGATTGGCGCCCCGTCGATTTTAATGAGCGAGGTCATCAAGGCGGAATCCTGCTGCAAAATCTTGCGCACCTTCGAAAGTTCAATACCGGTCGCGCAAGAGACGACTTCCCCCATGAGCTTGACGCCGCCCGCTTCATAAATAAAGAGGTTGGCAATGCTGCGCATGTTGCCCGAGCTTTTGACCAGCAACAGGTACGCAAAGACGATTTTTTCATCTTCCGAGAGCCCGAAAAGACGCGCGATCATCTCGAGATTTTCGTTTAAAGGAGAATAAAAGAGCGGTTTGGTGCGCGCATCGGCTTCGCATGCGGCCAAACCGTCTTGCAATTCTTTGAAAATTTCATCGAAATGAGCAATGCCGGCAAACTTGTGCGTACGCATCACTTCGACTTGACTGCCGAAATCCTCCGGAAAACCGCGTCGACCGAGCTCGGCTTCATCTTGGAATGCTTCTGCCATATCGTGCACGCGTTGCGCAAAATCATTCAAGCCCCTGACCTGCAAACTGAAGTCGCAATAGCGCCCTTCAAAGGTGGAGTATTCCAATGCTTTCCAAGCCTCGGCATTCACCAAAAGACGCAAGGTCCACAGTTCGCTTGCCAGATGCCACGGCGCCATCTTGCCGTTTAAAGATGTCAGACGATTTGCCATTGTTCGTTTTTCCAAAAATTTGTCGAAAGAAAAATTGTCGATTTTCATGGCACGTATGGTAAATCGTGATGCGTCAGTTTATGACGCATGCAAACATTGTCCGGCCCTGTTCGGTTGCATCATAAACTGACGTTTTAGGTTTTAAGATTCGAAGCATCAGCAAACCTAACTGTGGAGACACAAAATGTCCGATCAAACTTACGTCAACGGCTATGCCGTTCTTTTCGACAACATTCTCTATAAGCTCGATCCCGCTTTTTTGGCCGATCTCTTTGATCGCGGCGTCGATCCTTTTGAGACGCATCCCGAACGCGACGAGCTCGCCATGCGTTTTGCTCGCAGCAACCATCATGGCCTGCAAGAAGCCGCCGCACGTTCCGAAGGCTTGCCCGCAGACGACGTCAAAGCGTTGGCCGACAGCCGCAACTACAAGGTTCGTCTGGCTTTGGCCGACAACCTCGATGCCCTTGCCAAGTTGAGCGTCGACGATCTCGTTTGGCTTGGTCAAGCAGATATCAAAATCGCCGATAACATGTTGTACACGCTAAAAGACGGCGATCCGAAATTGCATCACCGAGTGACAGAACGACTCTTGGCCGACTACGAGGCCGGCGACGTCGGTCACGAACGTGACAGCCGCATTGCCCATTGCGTGCGCGTGCATGCACGCCGCATCATGGCAGATACCCTTAATCTCGAACCGACGCATTCGCACCCCGGGTTTAGGGGCAAACTCTGCACGATGCGAATGAAGTACCCGCCCGTTAAGAATCGCGCCCTTTTGTACTCGGGCTACGACTACTTCACACTTGATCCCGAAGAAGTCACCCAAATCATCGATCGTCTTTGGGAAGACAAGGAAAAACGTCGCGCAATCGTCAAGCGCCACCTTGACTGGCTCTTGCGTTATCCCGATCTCGAAGTCGTCGAACATGTGGCCGAACATTGCAAGATGCCGGCCGAAGCTTTGGAAAAGTTCCTCAAGATCGGTTGCCACGATGTCGGCATGGCTGCGATGCAAAACGACAATGCCCACTTGTTAAGCGACTTCGCAATCAAAAACTTCATCTATAACGATGCTTCGGCCTTGGCTGACCTTGTCTGCCACTATAAGCCGGAATTGACCGATCGCTTGATCGCCCTTTATGAAGAAGACAAGTGTCTGGGCTATGTGATTGCCGAATATCGCAAAGAAGAAGAACGCCGTGAGCATTTCTTTGAAGACGATGACGACGATCTCGAAGATGCCGAGGTTGACGAAACCGACGAGGATAACGAGACCGAGAATCAAGAGTCGACTTATCTCGACAAGTGCTTCGAGCAAGACGACGAGGAAGATGACTTTGACGAAGAAGAGCCGGAAGAAGAGTCCGGCGC
>JAUNOJ010000368.1 GCA_030531135.1 Sutterellaceae bacterium
GTAAGAGAATAACCCCCTCGTCCCCGGCACGGAAGGAGTGCCGGGGACGCTTCGTTTGTCCCGCTCCCGCGCCGCAAGGCCGCGGCGACGCAGGCACCTCCGTCCCGTCGCCGCACGAAGGCCCGAAAAGAGTCGCCCGCCACACTCGCAACGTGGCGGGCGTCCCGTTGCGACGGGATGCGCGCCACGGTTTAACGAGACGCACGCCCCGATTTCGGGGGCCGCCCCCCCGCAGTCGTGCGGCAAGCACCCGCCGTCGCCCCCGACCTCCGGGCCGCAACGACGCTCCGCCCCGGCTCCAACGGCCCCTTTCCCCCTCCGGCAAGGCGGACGAACGGCCCGACACCGCCCGTCCGCGGCACAAGCATGGAAAATAATTGCGCGGTTTGCGCCGTGGCATCTCCTTTTTTCGTACTTTTGCAGGCGTAACAAGCTATTCGTTCTTTTGTCCTATGAGTCAGAAAATCATTCAAACGCAATCGTTGCAGCAAGTGCAGACGCTCTCGCCGCAACAGGTGTTGCTTGTCCGGCTGCTGGAGATGCCCGTTTCCGAGCTGGAGCAACGGGTGAAAAACGAGATGATGGACAACGGCGCACTGGAGGAGCGCGAGGGGTCGGCGGAAAGCGACGAGCAATTTGCCGACGAGGGCAGCGGCTTCGACGACGACGAGCACAAGGGCGGCGAAAGCGAGGGCAACGACATGGCGTCGTACCTGGACAGCCCCGGCATGCCCTCGGCCGAAGTGAACCAGGCGCTGGGCGACTACCGCTCGGCCGACGACGTGCCCGACTACCTGCTGCGCAACTACAACCGCAAGGAAACGCCGGAGAGTATCGAATACAGCGATACGGCCTCCTTCTACGAGCAGATGAAGGAACAGATGGGCGAGTGCGAGCTGACCGAGCATCAGGCGGAACTGATGGAGTATCTAATCGGCTCGCTGGAAAGCGACGGCCTGCTGAAAAAGCCCCTGCCCACGCTGGTGAGCGAGCTGGAGGTGTATCACAACGTGGAGACGACGGAAGCGGAACTGACGCAGGTGCTCAAGACACTGCAACAGTTCGAACCCGCCGGCATAGGCGCACAAAACCTGCAAGAATGCTTGCTGCTGCAAATCGAACGCGACGACAACTACCACACCCCGCTCAAGCAGACGGAGCACCTGATCATCGAGAAGTACTACGACGAGTTCACCCGCAAGCGTTGGGATAAGATACAGCAACGGCTGAAGCTCACCGATCTGGAGGTGGAACAGCTACAGCGCGAGATCAAGCGCCTGAACCCGCGCCCGGGAAGCTCGATGGGCGAGGCCGTGGGACACAACTTTCAACAGATTATCCCCGACTTCATCGTGGAGACGGACGACGACGGCACGCTCACCCTGTCGCTCAACCAAGGCGACGTGCCGGAACTGCGCATCAGCGAATCGTTCCTCGACATCCTCAAACAATACGACGGGGGCCGGGGCAAGGGCTTCAGCCGGAGCGAGAAAGAGGCCCTGCAATACACCAAGCAGAAGATAGAGAAGGCGCAATACTTCATCGACGCCATCAAGCAACGCCGCCACACGCTGCTCGTCACCATGCAAGCCATCGTGGAACTGCAACGCCCGTTCTTCCGGGAAGGCGACGAGATGCTGCTCAAACCGATGATCCTTAAAGACGTGGCCGACCGCACGGGGATGGATATATCTACCGTCTCCAGGGTGAGCAACAGCAAATATGTACAGACCAACTTCGGCATCTATCCCCTGAAATGGTTCTTCAGCGACGGCTACACCACCGAAGACGGTCAGGAAATAGCCACCCGCAAGATCCAGAACGCGCTGAAGGAGTTGGTAGACAACGAAGACAAGAAACAACCGCTGAGCGACGAAGTGCT
>JAUNOJ010000369.1 GCA_030531135.1 Sutterellaceae bacterium
ATTCGCTGCCGGCCTGCACTTCGCGCACGTCGTCCTTGAAGTGCTTCAAGCTGGCGAGTTCGCCCGTCCAAATCACCACGTTGTCGCGCAACAAGCGAGCCTGAGCGTTGCGACGCACCACGCCTTCGAGCACACGGCAACCGGCAATGAGACCAACCTTGGGCACGCGAATCGTCTGGCGGATTTCCGTCAAACCGATAATGGTTTCTCTCTTTTCCGGAGACAACATACCGCTCATGGCAGCCTTCACATCGTCGACGGCATCGTAAATGATGTTGTAGTAACGAACGTCCACGCTTTCCTGTTCGGCAAGCTTACGAGCGGCCTGATCGGCACGCACGTTAAAGCCGATGATCACGGCACGCGATGCGGCAGCCAAGTTGACGTCGGTTTCCGAAATACCGCCCACGGCACTGTGCACGACCTGCACGCGCACCTCGTCGGTGGAAAGCTTCGTCAAAGCATGCACCAAAGCTTCGGTCGAACCCTGGACGTCGGCCTTGATGATCAAGGGCAGCGTCTTGACTTCGCCGGCATTGGCGTCGGCAAACATGTTTTCGAGCTTGGCAGCCTGCTGGCGAGCCAACTTCACGTCACGGTACTTGCCCTGGCGGAAAAGCGCCACTTCGCGAGCACGACGTTCGTCGGGCACCACGATCAATTCGTCGCCGGCAGCCGGTACGTCGCTCAAACCCTGAATTTCCACAGGAATCGAGGGGCCGGCGGTGGTGACGAGCTTACCCATTTCGTTCATCATGGCGCGCACGCGACCGAAAGCCTGGCCTGCCAAAACGATGTCGCCCTTTTGCAAGAGACCGGACTGAACCAGCACGCTGGCCACCGGGCCGCGGCCCTTGTCCAAACGGCTTTCGACCACCAGACCCTTGGCGTTACCCTTGTCGGGAGCCTTGAGTTCAAGCATTTCGGCCTGCAACAACACGTTTTCGAGCAATTCGTCCACGCCCTGACCGCTCTTGGCAGACACCGGGCAGAAGGGCACGTCGCCGCCGTATTCTTCCGGCAACACTTCGTTTTGCACGAGTTCGCCCTTGACGCGTTCGATATTGGCTTCGGGCTTATCGATCTTGTTGATGGCAACCACCAACGGAACGCCGGCAGCGCGAGCGTGCGCAATAGCTTCCTTGGTTTGCGGCATCACGCCGTCGTCGGCAGCCACCACCAAAATCACGATATCGGTGGCTTGAGCACCGCGTGCACGCATGGCCGTAAAGGCTTCGTGACCCGGGGTATCCAAGAACGTGACGATGCCGCGCGGGGTTTTCACGTGGTAAGCACCGATGTGCTGGGTAATGCCGCCGGCTTCGCCTGCAGCCACCTTGGCACGACGGATGTAGTCCAACAAAGAGGTCTTGCCGTGGTCGACGTGACCCATGATGGTGACAACCGGGGGACGCGGCACGGCCGGGTACTGCTGAGCTTCGCTTTCGAGTTCGCCCAACAAGCTTTCCGGATCGTCGCTCTTGGCGGCCATGGCCTTGTGCCCCATTTCTTCGACGATGATCATCGCCGTATCCTGATCGAGCATCTGGTTGATGGTGACCATCTGGCCCATCTTCATCAAAACCTTGATGACTTCGGTGGCCTTGACACTCATCTTGTGAGCCAAGTCGGCAACGGAAATCGTTTCCGGAACCGTCACTTCGCGCACCACGGGTTCGGTCGGCATCTGCTGCTGAGCGCTTTGCTCGTGGCGATGCTGCTTGCGGTTCTTGGAGTGCCATGCACCGGTATCTTCACCGCCGTCAACGGCGCCGCGCGTCTTGATCGTACGACGCTTCTGGTTGTCTTCACCCCAGCTGCGATCGCCGCCCTTATCGGCCTTGCGACCCTTGACGCCGGCCTTCTTGCCGCCTTCGTG
>JAUNOJ010000370.1 GCA_030531135.1 Sutterellaceae bacterium
GCGTATAAGGACGTACCGTGAAATCGACCACGCAGAAGCTGCGGCGCAGCGGCGGGTAGAACTCTTTCAGTAACGTATTGTAAGTAGCATTGCCGTCGATGGCACGGATCTTTGCATCGCGGGCATCCACATCGGGTTCCTCGCGGGTGATGGCAAGCACCTTGTCCTTATGCTCCAGCATGGAAGCCTGCACCGCCGTTGCCAGTCCGTCCCAGTCCTCGCCCTTGCCGGTGGTGGTGAAGCGGTCCGCCTGCCAACCGTTGGTGCGGCGGAAGTAGTCCGCCAGACTGCGGGCACGGCGTTCGGACAAGGCTTGGTTGCTCTTCGCGCTGCCTTCGGGCGAGGCATAGCCGTCGATGCGCAAGCCCGTCAGCGTCAGGTCGTTGTTCGCCTTCACCCGGTCTGCCAGGTCCTGCAGCTTCTTTATCTCCGACCGGTTGCTGCCCAACGCCGGCACCACGTCACTCTTGCCTACCTTATAAGTAAGGTGCAGTTCGCACTGCTCGTCGCGGCGTTTCACTTCCTCGATTTGCGGAACGGCGAAGGCTGCCACGTAAACGGGTTCTTGAATAGTCTTCAGCGGAAGGATGATGCCCAGCGTGCGGCTGTCCTCGCCCAGTTCGCAGGCGGCACAGCCCGTCACTTCCTCGCGCAGCACCAGGGTGGCGCCGCGCATCCATTGCTCGTAGGGCAGGGAGACGTCGTAGGCGATGTGCTGCGGGCTGCCGTTGGTGCGGCGCACCACTGCGTAGGCGTCCGCTGCCTTGTCGCCCAAGGCGAGACTGCGCAAGTAAGCCTTCTGCCGCACGCGACCGTTTACCACCACGGGAGCCAGTCCCTTTTCCGTGGCCTTGTCCTTGGACTGCAACACGGGGGTGAGCACCAGCGTGTGTTGCGACTTCATCTCCACTCCCTCCAGGTCGATGTCCAGGTGGACGTTCACCTCATTGCCTGCCTTTGCCACAGACTGCTGCACCGACGCGCGGCCCGCATAGTCCGCCTGCGCCATTGCCATGCCGCTCCCCGTCAGGAGGGCGGCTATCAGGATGTATCTTTTCAGCATCGTTCTTTCCTCCTTATTTAATAATGTATATGATGGACAGCGCGGCCTTGGTCACGCCAAAGAAGTTGTAGTGGTCCTTGCCCCGCCACTCGCCGCACTTGGGGCAGTCGTACTTGTCATAGTTGATGCGGGCATAGCCCACGCCTATCTCGGCCTCCAGGTTCCACCGGTTGCCCAGAATCCACTGGTAGCCGTAGCCGATGCCGCCGCCATAGAACTCACCCTGGTAGCGGTACTTCTCCAGGGCGGGGAAGGCACCGAAGGGAAGCTTCACGCCGCCCACATTGAACGTGCCCCCGTGCAGGTGGACGCCGAAGAAATGGCCGTTGAATTTTTCGCACAGCCACCACCGAAGCTCCGGCTGCACCAGCCAGTGCTTCAATTTCTTGTTGTCATCAAAAGTGAACGGGTTGTAGCCGCCCAGCACATCGAGGGTGAGTTGCTTGCCCAACCCTATTTCGAAAGCCAGGTTCGGAGTGGTAGTAGCCCAATACAAGGCATTGGTTTTCACCGCAAACTTCGGAGCGGGAAGGGATTCCGCCGGACGGTTTTGGGCGTACAGGATGCCCGGCGATAGAAAAAACAACAGACAAAGTAGTTTCCTTACCATAGTATTTATTAATTTATAGATGTTCAGATCCTTCGCAACTGCGTTTTTCCGTTACTTCGTAGGTAACGGGGAAGGTCGTCCGAAGCGTATTCCGGGGCATACCGGTCCGTTATTCCGCCCGGCGGGGCAAGGTAAAGGACATGAAGATGGCCGCTTGTGTTAATTTCACATAACGCAAGCCGGGATGTTTTGCA
>JAUNOJ010000371.1 GCA_030531135.1 Sutterellaceae bacterium
GAATCACGGATAGGCGCACACAAATTTTCTCGAAAAGCGCAACCGTATCTCCGTGCGCGCTGTGAAACGGGAAGCAAACGCGAATAAAACGCATTTACTTCCTAAAAAGTTTTCAAAACGTTACGCATCTACGGAGTTTACACCGCAAAGGGCACCTAGCTCCAAAAAACTCAGAGAAGACCTCTGTCGAGCGCCTCGTCCAACCAATCGGTGTCTACACCTTGCGTCACATGCACCGATACGCGAAGCCCTTTGGCGCTTAAACGATGTGCCAAGTCATATGCCGCCGCCTGACCTGCAAAACTGGCATCGTTGTCTGCAAAAATATTGACCGTTTCGACTCCTGCGGGCACTTTCTCAATATTTTTCATATTGATGCAACCCAACGTAGCCCACGTCGGCTTTCCCGTTATTTTCGCCACAGCCATAGCAGTTTCAATACCTTCGGCCAAGTTCAGCGTATCCGTCGCCTTGCCGCCCAGCTGAACACAAGCGCCGCGCACGGCTCCGGGCATCAACTTTTTGACTTTGTCCACGGGCGCCTTTTTACCGTCCTCAGTCAAATATGTGCGATGCAAATTGACAACACACCCCGTCCGGTCGACAACACGAGAGAGCATCGCCGGGAAAAAAACTTCTTGACCGTCGTCATTGCGATAAGCTAATTTTCTGTGATATCGAATCTCGTAACCCGCCATTTCCGGATCGAGTCCCCGACCGGTCAGGTATTTGTAAACGGGATCGCCCGCGCGTATCGGGACAGCTTGCGCCCAAAGCTCGGTCATCTCAAGACGCTGACGCTTTTCAATCGAAGCTTTTTGATCGAGATCGTCTCGGACCTCTTTGAGTATCGGATTGGTCGCTTTGTCTTTGACAACTTCAATACCGCAAAACCTTTCGATGGCTTCCAGCGTATCGATAAAGTTGTAGCCGGAATATTTGCTCACCAAGGCAAAGCCGTCTCCGGGGCCGCACTGTCGACAGAAGTAATTGCCGCGGCCGTGTTTGTCGTCAAATACGAAACGATCCTTGCCGCCGCATAAGGGACAGGCACGCGGTTTTCCGTCTACCAAACACGCATCAATGCCGATACTGACAAAAATCTCGCGCCATCGCCCTCTTGCCGCTGCGCAAGCTCGACGCACACGGTCTTTAATTCCGTACTGCCCCATACCGACTCCGCCGTCAATGCCAGTCGATGTTGTCGCGATCCTTCCACGGATCAATCGTCACATCCAGGGACCGTACCACGCCGTTGACGTCAAACTGAGGCCACACCGCCATATCAAAGCCGCCGTTATCGCGGAAACGATACATCCAGGCGTGCTCGTTGACCAAGTGAAAGGTGTACTTTTCTGCGCATCGTCCCCACAAAGCCCATACGTCGGCTTCGGTCGACTCACCGATTTTGATCATCGGAAAATATTTTTCCTGCAAGCCCTGTTCACGCGCAACGACCTTGTGTTCACCGTCCATGAAAAGCCACCAGACTTCTTGTCCGAAAGGCTGAGCCGAATAGGTCCAACGCACCGTACCGTCCGCCATCGGGGTCTTGGCCTGAGGCTCACCCAATTCGGCCAAAACACTTTCTTCGCTTTGTCCCATATCGATCAACTGCGGGTGCGCACAGCCCGTCAAAACGGCAATACAAGCCGCGGCGCCGAGCCACAAGAAACTTTTTACGTATCCGAGCATCTTCTATTCCCCAAAAAATTTGTTCTTGCTTTTTTCAGTCTACTGCAAAAAATTGGGGACCGATTGCTCGATCCCCGATTTTTACCTTAAGCGGTATTTTCTCACAGCTTGTCAAGGTGATGCTCGACGGCAAAAACGGCAGCTTGCACGCGACTCTTGATGTTGAGCTTG
>JAUNOJ010000047.1:0-1262 GCA_030531135.1 Sutterellaceae bacterium
TGTTACAAAACAAGGGCTTTATCGCTGTAGTTTTCACACAAATTCATGAAGACCCATTTGCTGTTAACCGCCGATATATTGCATCTCGATACGTTTGCGCGGAATGTGCGTTTCCGACAGTCGGACTTCGGAGTAGTGATCCCCTCGATTGGTCCAAATGCGACCGATGGCATCGCGAATTTCTTCGTCGGTCGCGCCGCCTCGCAAAAGTGTGCGCAAGTCGTAACCGCGATCGGCAAAAAGGCACAGCACGAGACTGCCTTCGATCGAAAGCCTCACGCGTGAACAGTCTTTGCAGAAAGCCTGCGTCACCGAGCTGATAAAGCCGATTTCGCCTGCGCCGTCGACAAACCGCCAGCGCTGTGCGGTCTCTCCGGTGTAGTTGGCTTCGACAGGCTCGATCGGATAAACCCGGTTGATGATTTCAACAGCCTCGGCCGAGGCAATCACGTCGTCCATGCGCCAGCCGTTGGCGGTGCCTGCATCCATATATTCGATAAAACGCAAAATGATGCCGGTGTTTCTAAAGTAAGACACCAGAGGCAGAATTTGATCCTCATTCATGCCGCGTTTTAAAACCGTGTTGACCTTGACGGGCAACCCCACGGCCTGAGCGGCATGAATACCTTCCAGCACTTTGGCGGCAGGAAATCCCACATCGTTGATTGCTTGGAAAAGCGCTTCGTCCAACGCATCAAGACTCACCGTTACACGATCGAGCCCGGCATCTTTGAGTCTTTGCGCCATGCGCGCCAAAATTGCGGCATTGGTGGTCATGGCCACGTCAAGGGGCTTTCCCGAAAGCGTCTTTAACTGCTTGAGCGAGGCGATCAAATCTTCGATGTGTTTGCGCAACAGCGGCTCGCCTCCGGTCAAGCGTACCTTTTCAATGCCGTAACCGATAAAGATGCGTACCAGGCGCAAAATTTCTTCGAAGCTCAACAGTTCGGTATGCGCCAAAAACTGATGTTTGCTGTCAAACTTTTCCTTAGGCATGCAGTAGCGGCAACGGAAGTTGCAGTGATCCGTTACGCTGATGCGCAAGTCGCGCAAAGGGCGCCCGCGGGCGTCGATCAGCTTGCCGTCGATTAAGCGAATGTTGCCCGAAATCGGAACGGGCAAACGCATGGGAGACGTGTCGATTTTTTCCTCGACAATGGGAATCGTTTTTTCAGCCATGTTTATCGTGCCGCAGCTTTGACGGTGGACATGATGGCCTCTGAAGCCAACTGTGCCGTCGGTCGCAAAAGCGCCCCATGCCT
>JAUNOJ010000047.1:1272-10425 GCA_030531135.1 Sutterellaceae bacterium
AGTTCGACAAGTTCGCTCTTTCGCTTGTCGGAGAGCTGATCGATAAGCGATGCGGCAATGGCGTCGGGCGTGCAGTAATAGTGCAAAAATTCGGGCACCACGATGCGTCCGGCCAAAATATTCGGTAGGCTCACGTACGGAATCAAGCCCTTCTTTTTCATGAGCATGGCAGAAAGCGCGGGCATCGTATAGCCCACGACCATCGGCTTTTTATAAAGTGCAGCTTCCAAAGTTGCGGTGCCCGAAGCCACGAGAACGGCATCGGTCGCTTCCAATACGCGATGGCTTTGCCCGGTCACAATCGTCAGTCGCTCGGCCAACTTGGGGTATTTGGCCACCACCTTCATGATCTGCTCGCGACGCGTTTCGTCAACGGCCGGCAGCACAAAGTATCCCGCACCGCCCAAACGCTCGATGACGCGCTCGCAAGCCTGGAAAAAAATCGGCGCGCAACCCGAAACTTCGTCGATGCGGCTACCGGGCAGAACGGCAAAAAGCGGCTGTCCGTGAGCGTCGATTCCAAGGCGCTGACGCGCTTCGTACATGGCGGGCTTCATCGGAATAATGCCTGCCAGAGGGTGCCCGATATAAGTGGCTTTAAGCCCGGCTTGCTTGTAAATCTTTTGTTCGAACGGAAAGATCAGAAGCATGTGATCGACCGCTCTTGCAATCTTGTGGATACGCTCGGGGCGCCAAGCCCAAATGGAGGGCGAAACAAAGTGCACCGTCGGAATTTTCTTTTGGCGCAGTTTGAGTTCGATATCAAGATTGAAGTCGGGAGCATCGACCCCGATAAAGACTCTGGGGTCGGCGGCTATCACGCGCGAAAGCATCTGGCGGCGAAGCGCAATGAGTCCCGGCAACTTTTTAATCACTTCGACATAGCCGCGCACGGCCAAACGCTCGGAGCTGTACCAAGGGGTGAGCCCCGCTTCAATCATTTTCTGTCCGCCGATGCCGTACTGCGGCGTGTGGCCCATATCTTCGGCCAACTGCGGCAAGACGAGACTTGCCAGAAAGTCGCCGCTGGCCTCGCCGGCAAGCCATGCGGCGCCTTTGGACAAATCTTGATCGAATGCGTTGATGTTCATACCTGCCTCGAAAGCACGCGCACGATTAACGAATGATGCCGCGCGGGCTCGACGTGACAAAATCTCTGAAGTGCGTCAAACGCTCGCGTGTCGCGTCTTCGGTTGCCTGCGCGATAATCTCTTGCATTTCGCGTGCAAAATCGGCCACGAGGTTGCCTTCGCGGTAAAGCGATTTGTAAGCGGCCTTCATCAAAGTCATGAATTCGGAAGAAAAGCCCGCACGACGCAAGCCCACCAAATTCAATCCGTGAGGCTCGCAAGGATTGTTCGAGCAAATCACGTAAGGCGGCACGTCGCGCAATACGCCCGAAGCACCTCCGACCATGGCGTAGGTGCCCACGTGCACGAACTGATGCACGCCCGTTTGGCCGCCCAAAATGGCATGGTCTTCGATATGCACGTGACCGGCAATGGCGTTGTTGTTGGCCAAAATAATGTCGTTGCCGATGCGGCAGTCATGCGCAATGTGAACGTTGGCCATCAAAAGATTGCGCGAGCCGATGGTGGTCAAACCGATATCCTGCACGGTGCCGATCGACAAAGTGCAGTTTTCGCGCACGACGTTGTCGTCGCCGATTTCCAAGCGCGTCGGTTCGCCTGCGTATTTCTTATCCTGGGGATCGCACCCCACGGCAGCGCCCTGATAAAAGACGTTGCGCTCGCCAATGGTCGTACGACCGCTCACGGTGACGTGGCTGCGCAATTTGGTGCCCGCACCGATCGTGACATCGGGTCCGACAATACAAAACGGACCGATCTCGACGTCGTCGGCCAACCGAGCCTTGGAATCGACAATACTAGACGGATGAATCTTGGCCATAAAAACCTTCTTTTTTCGGCAATATCTACGACAAACATTGTATAGGGCAAAAGCACCGCTGTGCGTTTGCCAAGGCAAAATTTGTTTGACGCATACGACGACAGACCCGCACAAACTTTGCCGGGTCCTTCGGTCAGCTGATTTTTTCAGTTACTCGTCTTTGACGACGCGACGGGCGCACATCAACTTGGCTTCGCAAGCCAATTGGCCGTCGACCGTTGCCTTGGCTTCGTACCAGCAGATGCCGGCTCGATCCTTGATGTACTTGCAATCGAAAATCAACTGATCGCCCGGCACCACCACTTTCTTAAAGCGGGCGCCGTCGATGCCGGCAAAGAAAAAGAGCGCCTTTTCTTCACGCTGTTCGGGCGTTAAACGTGCCATCGCCAAAACGGCGCAGGCCTGTGCCATGGCTTCGATGATCAAAACGCCGGGCATCACGGGGTATTCCGGAAAGTGCCCCGTAAACTGCGGTTCGTTGGCCGTGACGTTCTTTAAAACGCGGCCGGTGGTCAAATCGTCGCTGATCTCCAAAACGCGATCGATCAAAAGAAACGGATAGCGGTGCGGTAACAACCGCATGATATCGTTGATGGTTTGTTGCTTGTTCATTGTGACTATGGTTAAGTTTTGAGCGTCTGATAAGGGGTTGACGCCCGAGATCCAAAATTTTCTTACGGACTTGAATTGTCGTTCAAGTCCGAAGATTAAATTTTAACGTTTGCAAATGGCTGTTCACTTCGTCCGTTCGGACGAGAACATTGCACGAGCGCATTTGGTCGGCTGTATCACTCGGACTTCTCTTCCTTGGGTTTAAGTGCGGCCACTTGACGTTCCAACTCTTTGATTTGCTGACGCATCTTGGTGAGATTCATCAACAAAACGGCGGTGCGTTCGAAGTCGCGCTTGTCCTGAGCCGGCCAGAAACCCATCATCTGACGGGCATTGCCTTCCCAGTGCATGAGGTTGGTGGCCGGTCCCACCATCACACCATCGGGAATCGTGATGTGGCCGTTGATGTTGGCTGCGCCCCCGATGATGCAATGGCTACCGATCTTGGTGGATCCCGCCACCCCGGTGCAAGCGGCCATGACGGAATGCTCGCCCACGCGGCAGTTGTGCCCCAACTGGATTTGGTTGTCCAATTTGGAACCCTTGCCCACCACGGTGTCTTCCAATGCGCCGCGATCGATGGTGGTGTTGGCGCCGATTTCGACGTCGTCTTCAATTCGCACGCCGCCGATTTGCGGGATCTTCACCCATTCGCCGGCAAAGGGTGCAAAACCGAAGCCGTCGGCGCCGATCACGCAGCCCGAATGCAAAATGACGCGATTGCCGATCTTGCAGCCGTGGTAAACCGTCGCGTTGGCGTAGACGATCGCGTCGTCTCCGACCGTCGTCCCGGCTCCGATATAGGCTCCGGCATGAATGTGAGTGCGCTCGCCCACCACGGCGCCTGCTTCGACAGTGGCACCGGCGTCGATCACGGCAGAATCGGCCACCTTGGCAGCGGCATGAACGTGCGAGCCTTGGGCAATGCAACCTGCCGGGGTCGGGGCCTTTAACATCACTTGCAGTGCATAGGCAAACCATGCGTAGGGGTTGGCCGTCACAATCAGAGCACGAGCGCAGCCCTCGGCATACATTGCTTCGAAATCTGCGGGACTGATGACCAAAACGCCGGCTTTGCTCACTTTTGCCGCATCGCGATATTTGCTTTGCGCCAAGAAGGCCACATGCTCGGCCCCTGCACTTTCCAATGGGGCAAAGCGGGTGACCGAGAGCGTTTCTGCGCCGTTTTTGCATTCGCTTGTCAAGCGCTCGGAAGACAATGTACGGATTTTTTCGATCAGATCGGCAATCAAAAACATAGGAATCCTTTTACAAGAAAAAGGCCGTGCTCATTCCGATCGACGATCGGTTCGGCGCGGCCTTTTGCGACAGGCAACTTGTCCGAAAGCCGGACAAGTCACAAATTTACTTCGCGGGTTTGTTGAGTTCTTTCATCACTTGTTCGGTGATGTCGGCACGCGGAGAAGCCCAGATCGCGTCCTGAAGAATCAGGTCGAACTTCTGCTTCTTGGCGATATCCTGAATGATGCGGTTGGCGCGCTGCAAAATCAACTGGCTTTCTTCGCTGGCACGCTGGTTGCGTTCTTCCACCAAAGCGCGCTGACGACGAGCGATGTCACGCTCGGTTTCAGCCAAGCCGTTGCGCTGCTTCAAGCGTTCGGTTTCCGTCATCACGGGACTGTCTTTTTCGAACTTCTGAGCGCGGGTGCGGAAATCGCGAATGTCGCGATTGAGTTCTTCTTCGCGCTTCTTGAAATAGTTCTTGAGCTTATCCTGAGCGGCAACGGCGGGAGCCGATTCAGACAACAAACGAGCGGGAGAAACCACACCCACCTTAAAGTCGTCCGCGTTGGCAGCGCCGCACAACAAAGCGGCACCGGCAGCCGCAATCAAAGCCTTCTTAAACATCCGAATCTTTCCTTATGAAAACGATGTCTTTCCGTATCCCATTTGCAACAAAGTACGGAACCACAAAATATCTCTTAATAATAAGCACTTTCACTCGATTTTTCGAGCCAAAAGCGTAACGGTCCATGTCTGTGAGCATGCAACCGTTACGCCTAATTGCGATCGGTCAAACTTTCAGGCTTTTAGAAGCCCGTACCGATCTGGAACTGGAAGCGCTGCGTCTTGTCGCCTTCCTTTTCGTTCAACGGGAAGGCCAACGAGAACTTCAACGGGCCCAAGGGCGAAATCCATGCCACGCCGAAACCGGCAGAGTAGCGAAGATCGTTGAAGTCCATGTCTTCGCGTCCGTAAACCGGGCGACCGTTAGAGGTTCCGGTACGTTCGTAACCCCAGACATAACCGCCGTCCAAGAAGATCAAACCGCGAAGGGTGCGATCGGCACCGGGCAACGGCATCAGGAGTTCGGCAGAGAACACCACCTGACGGTCGCCGCCCAAATTATCGCCGTTAAAGTCGCGCGGACCCAAAGTAGAGCTTTCAAAGCCGCGCACGGAACCGATGCCGCCGGCGTAGAAGTTCTTGAAGAACGGATACATCTTGCCGCCGTAAGTGTCGCCGTAGCCGATCTGCATATTCAAGCCCAAAGTCCAGAACTTGGACAAAGGCAAATACTGCGTCAACTGATACGTGGCGCGATAGTAGCGCTGATCCAAAGCGGGCAAAGCAAATTCGCCGGAGAAACGCTGATAGCGACCGCGGGTCGGCGCCAAAACGTTGTCTCGGGAGTCGCGTGCCCAACCCAAGGTGAGCAATGCGGCCTTGGGACGCTCACCGTAATCGTCCACATAACTCCAGTAGCGATACGGAGACACGGAATCGGTATTTCCTGCCAAAGCAGCGTCACGACTGCCGCGCAAATCAACTTGCGTCATTTCAAAACGCGCACCCACGAAGATTCGGTCGTATTCCGTCACGGGCAAGCCGAAACTTAAACCCGCACCGATCGTTTCGTAAGCAACGTTAGACACGTCCAACTCGTCCAAGTCCACGCGTCTGTCGTAGATGTCCCAGTTGCGGCTGATGCCTTCGGGCGTGATGTAGGGTTCGGTCAAAGAGAAGGCGTAGGTACGCTGGCTCTTTGATGTGTTGACTTCGATACTCGTCGACTTACCGGAACCGAACACGTTATCCTGCGCAAAGCCCGCCGACAAAATGATACCGTCGGAGGTGGAGTAACCGGCACCCAAGGAGATGGAGCCCGTCGGACGTTCCTTCACGGCAATTTCCAAGTCGACCTGATCGCGTGTGCCTTCCACGGGCTTGGGATCGGCCGTGACCGAGTCAAAGTAACCCAAACGGTCGATACGGTCGCGAGAAAGTTTGACAGCGTCGCTATCGAACCATGCGGATTCGTATTGACGCACTTCGCGACGAATCACGTCGTCGCGCGTACGGGTGTTGCCCGTAATGTTCACATAGCGCACGTAAGCGCGACGCCCCGGGTCGACCGTATAAACGATCTGCACCGTATCGGTATCGGGCACCGGCACCGGATTGGGCGTGGCGGTACTGAAAGCGTACCCCAAACGGGAATAGCGTTCGGTAATGGCCTTGCTGATTTCGTTGATCTTTTCGGCGTTGTAGATTTCGCCCTTTTCAAGGGTCAAGAGCGGTTGGACTTCGCTTTCAAGATTGAGAAGGTCGCAGGCAAGTTTGACGCTGTCAATGAGATACTGATTGCCTTCGGTCACGTTGATCGTGATGAAGACGTCGGACTTGTTGGGTGCCACCGACACCTGAACCGTGTCGATCTTAAAGTCCAAGTAACCTTGATTGAGATAGAAGCTGCGAATCGTTTCCAAGTCGGCAGCCAATTTTTCGCGAGAATACAGATCGCGGCGCGTATACCAACTCGACCACTTGTGCTCGGCCAGCTGCATTTGATCGGCCAACTCGTCGCTGTCGAAAACCGTGTTACCCACAAAACGAATCTGCTTGATCGAGCTTGCCGAACCTTCGTCGACATTGATCGTGATGCGCACGCGATTGCGTTCCAAAGGCGTTGCCGTCGTTTTCACGTCCACGCCATAGTAGCCGCGAGACAGGTACTGACGACGCAATTCCTGATCGGCGCGATCCAAAATGGACTGATCGAAAATACGGCCTTCGGCCAAACCCACATCGCGCAAGCTCTTTTCAACGCCTTCCTTGTCAAAAGCCTTGATGCCGCTCGTTTCGATGGAAGCCACAGCCGGACGCTCGATCAGGTTGACAACGAGCACGTCGCCGTCCACAGCCAAATCGATGTCTCTAAAAAGGCCGGACGCATACAAATCGCGAATGGCTTGAGAGCCGCGCTCGGGCGTGTATTCGTCCCCGACTCTGAAGGGCAGATGCGAAAACACCGTACCCGGTTCGGTTCTCTGAATACCCTCGACGCGAATGTCACGGATCGTAAAGACCTGTGCCATGGCGCCGACGGCAAACGTTGCCATTACGGCAGCGGCGACGCCTCGAATGAAAAACTTTCCCGTCATTTGAATTCAAACTTGTGTTAAGTAACGCGTTGAGCGCACAAAGAAAAACTTCCTTTGCACGCGAAAATTTTGTGTAGTTTATCCGAAAATTCGACCTAAGTCATTTGTCATGCCCAAAACCAGCAAGAACATGACAAAGAAAAGTCCGATTTTCTGTCCCCATACCATCACTTTTTCGTTGGGTTTTCTGCCCGTCAAAATTTCGTAGCAATAATAAAGGATATGGCCGCCGTCCAACATCGGAATCGGCAACAGATTCAAAAAGCCCAAGTTGACCGAAATGAGCGCCAAAAAGAGCAGATACGGCAAAAGGCCGAATTGCATCGTTTGACCGGCCATGTCGCCGATAGAGATGGGACCCGAAATCAGTTCGGGGCTCGTCGCGCCCGTGACCATTTTGCCGATCGAAACGCCCGTTAAAACCAGCACGTCCCAGGTCTTGACCACACCCGTGGCGAGACTTCCGAAAAAGCCTTCGCGCGTATAGACCAAGTCGGGCATGCCGCCCAAACGAACGCCGAGCTGCGGGACTTGCTTACCCTCTTTGTCGATCACCGTGGCCGGCGTCAATTCCACCGTACGCTGCGCCTTGGTTTGAATGTCTTCCAAACGAAGCGTCACGGGCGTATCGACACTTTTCTTAATCTGCGCAATGAAAGCGTAAACGTCCGTGACTTCTTTGCCGTTCATGCTCAAAATGATGTCGCCCGGCTTCATGCCCGCTTGATCGGCGGGACTGCCTTTGACGACCGAACCGACACCCACCATCCCGCTATAGGGCACGAGTCCCAGGTAAGCCGCCGTGTCGATTTGCTGCTCCACTGTCAAATCGTGCAGGTCGAAATTGAGATTGTGGCGACGCAGCTGTTCGTCGACAAAAGTCACCGGAACGTCTTTTTCGCCCATGTGTTTCACAAACATCAATCGCACTTCGTTAAAAGTGGCGACCTTTTCGTCGGCAACGCTTTCGACCTTCCAGCCGCGCGTAACGCCCGCTTCGAAACTTTGCGTAGCCTCAATGGGCGTACCCACCTTGGGCGAAGGCTCGTAGGTACCCACCATGGTGATGCCGGCATAAATAGCAATGGCCAAAAGGATATTCATGGCCGGGCCGGCAAACACCACTGCCAAACGTTTCCAAACGCTTTTTTCGTCAAAGGAGCCCGCACGATATTGGGCGTCCGACATTCTCGGAAAGTCTTCTCGGGTCGTGCCGTCGAGCATACTGACGTAACCGCCGAAAGGCAGAGCCGAAAGACGCCACTCGCAACCGCGCTTGTCTTTTCTGCGATAAAGCACAGGACCGAACCCCAAAGAAAATGACAGCACATGAACGCCGCACATTCGTGCTACCGCATAGTGGCCGAACTCGTGAATGACGACAAGAATGGAGAGAGTGACGATAAAACCGATGATGCCCAACATGGGTAAGAATCTTTTTCAAAAATCAGAAATGACAAACGCCGAGACAAAACAAAGGCGCCGAGATTGTTTTTTGAACTTTCGACGCCTGAGATTTTTTCAGTTGACTTTGTCCGACAATACTACTGTTCGGATGTTATAGGAATTACGCGTTGATTGGAACTGCCGAAGTAACTTCCTTTTGTTTCAACTTTTAGCTTTTCGACAAAAGGACCGTCCACAACGGTGTCGACATACTTGAAAATTTTCAAGTCGCAGACCTTTTCATAGCGCCTGCCCGTCCACAGCCAAATCGTCTTGGTATGACCGAACTTTTCTCGCACGGCTTTGCAAAGCGCGGTCAATTCGTCGACGTTTTCGGGCTCCAAAGGATCGCCCCCGAGAAGGCTTAAGCCGGTGACGAAATCTTCTTGCAAGGCCGAGAGAATCTGCGCTTGCGTTTCTTCGGTATAGGGTTTGCCGGCGTTGAAATCCCAGCTTTCCGGGTTAAAGCACCCGGGGCACTGCAAGCGACAACCCGAGACAAAAAGCGAAACGCGCACGCCCGGACCGTTGGCCGTGTCGAAAGAACTGATACCGATGTAATTCATAAATTTTTGGGGTCTGAAAACGAATTCGGGCGGATTTTTCCGCCCGAAATCCTTGTTACATACTGACGCGATTTTTAATTTCGGCCATCTTGCCGTCGTTCATTCGGCTCATGCCGTTGACATTGGAGTAACCCAAATAACCGCACACGCGAGAAATGACCGACAGGTTGGAACTGCCGCAATGCGGGCACTTGAACAAAACATTGGTGCTG
>JAUNOJ010000048.1 GCA_030531135.1 Sutterellaceae bacterium
ATCCCCCACTTGGTGGCGTGGTACATGCTGTTGCCCGGATAAGCCACCATGCCGCCGTAGGTCGACATCTGGATAATGCGACCGCCCTTTTGAGCGCGCAAATGCGGCAGTGCTGCACGAATCAAATGGATCGAACCCATCAGGTTGGTGCCGACGATATCGTCGACTTCGGTGTCGGACAATTCTTCGGCTGCACCGAACAAACCGTAACCGGCATTGCTCACCACCACGTCAATGCGACCGTGCTTGGCAAAAGCGGCATCAACCGTTGCACGAACCGCGGCACCGTCTCTGACGTCAAGCACGAGGCAGTCAAAAGTTTGCGGGTACTGAGCCGTCAAATCGGCCACGGCTTCGGGCTTGCGAACGGTGCCCACCACGGTGTCGCCCTTGGCTAAAAGCTGCTTTGTCATTTCCAGACCGAAGCCGCTCGAAACGCCCGTGATCAACCAAGTTTTCTGTGTCATTTTGTTTGTCTCCGAAAGAGAAAAGTTCATCTTTTGTGACGGAAATCATAGCATTAGCAAATCTTTTGATTTATATTGTTTTATTAAGTGTTTTATCAGTTTTGCTTATCAATATGCTTTTCCGTCAATTGCGTTATTTCCTTTCGGTTGCCAATCTCGCGAGCTTTTCGAAAGCTGCCGAGGCCTGCTTTGTGTCGCAGTCGGCCATCTCGCAACAAATCAAGTTGTTGGAAGACGATTTGGGGATCGAGCTCATCGAGCGATGCGGCCGAAGTTTTGTTTTGACCGAAGCCGGCATGCACTTCAAAGTACGCGCCGAAGAAATCCAAAGACAAGTGACGCAACTGCGCTCGGAAATGAAAAGTTTCGGCGATGTTGCGGGCGAACTTTCCGTGGGATATTTGAGCCGCTATGACGGTTGGGAAATACAGGCCGCGGTGGCCGCTTTTGCCGTGCGTCACCCCAAGTCGGTGATTCGCGCAACGGCCATGAGCCACGAAGAGCTTTACGAAAACATTCGGCAGGAAAAGTTGGATTTGGTTGTCAGCGACAGGCGCCGTTCGTTGTCACCGGAATTTCGTAACCATTGGCTCTTTACGGGATACGAATCGGTTGAAGTCTCGGAAGCCTCACCGCTGGCTCAAGCCGAAACCGTAACGATCAAGGACTTAAAGGGCTTGACTTGCATACTGGTTGCAGCCGACGAGCGTCGAGAGCAAGAAGAAAAGTATTTTCGGGAGGTTTTGAATTTCGACTGCAACTTCCTTTTTGCCAACAGTTTGGAAGCGGCACGCATGATGGTGGCGGGCAATCTCGGGTTCTTGCCTTTGGAGACGCGCTCCGGAACATTAAAGACCGGAGGCTCCGTCTTGCGGCGCATTGCTTTGGACGACGACAGCGGCCGTATGAGGCACGACTACTATGCGTTTTGGCTTAAAGATCGCACGAGTCCGAGAATAGAAGAGTTTGCGGATATCCTTAGCGAACTCTTTCAGGGCGAATAATGTTTTGACAAGAATTGTCGACGGCAGATAACAAGAAGCCCTGAACAACTGTCAGGGCTTGTCGTTTGGCAAACAGTCGATATCGTGGTGGGTGCTAAGAGGCTCGAACTCCTGACCTACGCCTTGTAAGGGCGCCGCTCTACCAACTGAGCTAAGCACCCGATAAGGACTTTTGCATTTGCTTCGATTTTCAGAAGCGGGAAACCGTTAGTTTACAGCATCCTTGAGTTTTTTGCCAGCGCGGAACTTCGGAACATTCGTTGCGGCAATCTTGATTTCAGCGCCCGTCTGCGGATTGCGGCCGGTGCGTTCAGCGCGTTCGGAAACGGTGAAAGTACCGAAACCCACGAGCGTGACGTCTTCACCCTTGGCCAAAGAAGCGGAAACGGCTTCCACGAAAGCATCGAGAGCCAAACCGGCCTTAGCCTTGGAGATATCGGCAGCCGTTGCGATCTGTTCGATCAGTTCGTTCTTATTCATTTTTCTTCCTTTTGATTATCGCCCGTGCGACGGGGCTTTTTGAAAAAGATTGAAGGAATATACATGAGTTGGGTGGGCGTTCGGTAGCCTTGGATAACAATATTTTGTAAAAATTCTGTTACAAACATTTTGCGTTGCAAAACAGCGACAACGCCCACCTTTTCTCTTAATTACTGACAACGCTTCCTTGCGGTTTCGGACTGTTCTCGGGCACGTTCAATGCGACAGTAAACTGTTCTTTGGCCTTGGGCTGCAAACTTTGGGGCTTGCGCACCAAAGCTTCATCGAGAACCTTGTCGATCCAACGTACCGGCACGATTTCCATCCCGGTCTTGACGTTGTCGGGAATCTCGGCCAAATCCTTGACGTTGCTTTCCGGAATCAGCACCTTCTTGATGCCGCCGCGCAAAGCCGCCAACAGCTTTTCCTTCAAACCGCCGATTTCCAACACTTCGCCGCGAAGGGTAATTTCACCCGTCATGGCCACGTCGGGTCGCACGGCAATACCGGTCATGGCAGAGACGATAGCCGTCGTAATGGCCGCGCCCGCACTCGGACCGTCCTTGGGCGTTGCGCCTTCGGGGAAGTGAATGTGCCAGTCGGTGTTGCCAAAGGCTGCCGGATCGATGCCGAGCTTTTCGGCACGCGCACGCACAACAGTGCGAGCAGCGTCCACACTTTCTTTCATCACGTCGCCCAAGGAACCGGTGCGTTGCACCACGCCCTTGCCCGGGAACGAAACGGCTTCGACCGTCAAAATATCTCCGCCCACTTCGGTCCAGGCAAGCCCGTTGACCTGCCCCACCTGCGGTTCGGTTTGCGCAATGCCGTACTGGAACTTGCGCACGCCCAAATAGTCGGCCAAGTTGGCGGCAGTGACGACAATTTTCTTCACGCGTTTGGCGCGCTTGGCAGTCTTGACTTCAGCGTCAGTAGCTTCGGCAACCTTGGCCTTGGCCGCATTTTCGTCTTCGGTTTCGCAATGCATGCGAACGATCTTGCGGAAGACCTTGCCGATGGAACGTTCCAGACCGCGAACACCGGCTTCGCGCGTGTAGTAGCGAATGATGTCGCGCACGGCGTCTTCGGTGATGTCGGCTTCGGTTTTCTTCATGCCGTTCAATTCGCGCTGCTTCGGAATCAAATGGCGCTCGGCAATGTGAAGCTTTTCTTCTTCGGTGTAGCCCGAAAGCGAAATGACTTCCATACGGTCAAGCAAAGCCGGCGGAATATCGTAGCTGTTGCTGGTAGCCACAAACATCACATCCGACAAGTCGAAATCCACGTCCACATAATGGTCGCTAAACGTGCGATTCTGTTCGGGATCGAGCACTTCGAGCAAAGCCGATGCGGGATCGCCGCGATGGTCGCGCCCGAGCTTGTCGATTTCGTCCAAAAGGAACAACGGATTGCGCACACCCACCTTGGTCAACGACTGAATGACCTTGCCGGGCATGGAGCCGATATAGGTACGACGGTGACCGCGAATTTCGCTTTCGTCATGCACGCCGCCCAAAGCCATTCGCACATACTTGCGACCGGTGGCGCGCGCAATGGATTCGCCCAAGCTCGTCTTACCCACGCCCGGTGCACCCACCAAGCAAAGAATCGGAGCCTTGACCTTGTCCACACGACGCTGAACGGCCAGGTATTCGAGAATGCGTTCCTTGACCTTTTCCAAACCCCAGTGATCGTGATCGAGCACTTCGGCGGCTTTTTTCAAGTCGGTGGAGACTTCGGTCTTGGCCTTCCAGGGAAGTTCCAAAAGCGTATCCAAGTAACCGCGAATGACGGTCGCTTCGGCACTCATGGGCTGCATCATGCGCAGTTTTTTGAGTTCTGCCTGTGCCTTTTCTTCGGCTTCCTTGGTCATGCCGGCAGCGGCAATGCGATCCTTGTAGACCTTGAAGTCGTCGGTCACTGCACCGTCTTCGTCTCCGCCCAATTCCTTTTGGATGGCCTTCATCTGTTCTTGCAGATAGTAGTTGCGCTGGCTTTGCTCCATCTGCTTTTTGACGCGCCCCTGAATGCGCTTTTCAACGGCCAAAATATCCGTTTCGCCGGCAATGAAATCCAGCAACAAGGCGTAGCGCTTCTGGACATTGAGTTCTTCCAAAAGCTTTTGCTTGTTTTCAATCGACACCGGAATATTGCAGGCAATGGCGTCACAAGTCTCCGAGGCCCCCTTGACATTGCGCACGGAGTTAACCGTATCGTCGGTCACCTTCTTGCTGTCCTTGGCGTAAGCAAAGAAGCGCTGCAACGCCGTACGACGGCTTGCTTCGACAACGCTGGCTTCGCCCAGGACGCTGTCGCAATATTCGATTTCGGAGCGATAGCTCGTGCGCACGGCATACGTCAAAGACAAAATACGCACGCGACGATGCGCTTCGACGAGCACCTTCAGGGTGCCGTCGGGCAATTTGAGCATCTGCAGGATCGAGGCTTCCGTACCGATATGGTAGACGTCGTCGTAGGTAGGCTCATCGGTCTTGCTGTCTTTTTGCGTGACGAGGATAATGCGATTCTTTTCCTTGGCAGCCAACTGCACGGCACGAACCGTCTTGGGACGACCCACGAAAAGCGGGATCACCATGCGGGGGAAAACAACCAAGTCGCGAATCGGCAAAAGCGGCATCACGACCTTATCCGTCGTTTCAAGTTCAGTAGTCATATTTCTCACAATGTAGTAGTTTTGCCGATCCTATATGAGGGCAAAACCAAAAATTTCAAGTCGTTTCTTTCGATCTAATACTTTAGAAGACAGTCCCGTCTTCAATCGGTCGTTTGATTCTATAGGTCAATGTGCAAAGTTTGGTGGAGCCCGAGCGACAAAATGGTTAATTGCGTCGAAACGGCCGATGGTTCGATACGATTAGGCAAGTTTTAGCCGAGCCCAGAGACACCAAACGGGACCGAGTCGCTCAGTCCCGTTGGTCTTGTCCAAGAAAAAATTCAATGGTTTTTACGCGTTAGCCTCGACTTTTTCCTTGTCCTTAACTTCCTGACGGGGGCACTCGACAAACGTGACCGGCTCGTCCTTTTCAATGGTTTCTTTCGTGACGATGACCTTGCCGACTTCGGGACGCGTCGGGATTTCAAACATGGCGTCCAACAGCGCAGCTTCCACAATGGAGCGCAAACCGCGTGCACCCGTTTTGCGGGCGATGGCCTTGTGAGCAATGGCCTTCAATGCGTCGTCGGTAACTTCGAGCACCACGCCTTCCATGGCAAAGAGTTCGGCGAATTGCTTGACCAATGCATTCTTGGGTTGCGTCAAAATGGAAATGAAAGCTTCTTCGGTCAATTCTTCCAAAGTCGCGATCACGGGCAAACGACCCACGAGTTCGGGGATCAAGCCGTACTTGACCAAGTCGGCCGGTTCCGTTCTCGAATACAGTTCGGTCAAAGACTCGTTCTTTTCGCTGTGCACGGCCGCACCGAACCCGATACCGCTTTTCACGGAACGTCTCTGAACGATCTTTTCGAGTCCGTCAAAAGCGCCGCCGCAGATAAACAGAATATTGCTCGTATCCACGGCATTCATCTGTCCGCGCGGATTCTTGCGTCCGCCCTGAGCGGGAACGTTGCAAATCGTGCCTTCGACAAGCTTTAACAAGGCTTGCTGAACGCCTTCGCCGGAAACGTCGCGCGTAATCGAGGGATTTTCGCTCTTTCTGGCAATCTTGTCGATTTCGTCCAAATACACGATACCGCACTGGGCGCGTTCGATGTCGCCGTCGGCAGCCTGCAGGAGCTTATGAATGATGTTTTCAACGTCTTCGCCCACGTAACCCGCTTCGGTCAGAGTCGTAGCATCGGCAATGGCAAAAGGAACATTTAAAACGCGCGCCAAGGTCTGAGCCAACAGAGTCTTACCCGAGCCCGTCGGACCGATCAAAAGGATGTTGGACTTTTGCAATTCCACATCGTTTTCACGCGACATGTGCTGCAAGCGCTTGTAGTGGTTGTAAACGGCCACCGACAAAACGCGCTTGGCCTTTTTTTGACCGATCACGTAATTGTCCAAGTGTTCGAACAACGTCTGCGGCGTCGGAATGGGACCCGACAAAATATCGGTCACCGTCTTTTGGGCTTCATCGCCCTCAGCAGCGGCTTCGCCCTCGACAATGTCGCTACCCAAAGCTTTCACCAGCCCCTTGATGCAACGATCGCACAGGAAAATCCCGCGGCCGGTGTCGATCAAAGACTTGCAATCGTTTTTGTGTCGCCCGCAGACCGAACAACGGCGATCGATGGCGTTATCCTCTGTACTCATATATGTGTCCGTTTACCTTTCAAAAATACTTTTTATGCTTCGCGCTTGGTGTAGATTTTGTCGATCAAACCGTACTCGAGTGCCTGTTGCGGGCTCATGTAGTTGTCGCGATCGGTGTCGCGCGTAACCGTTTCGATATCCTGACCCGTGCGCTCGGCAATGATTTGATTGAGCAACCCCTTCAAATCCTGGATTTCCTTGGCCTGAATCTGAATGTCGCTGGCCATGCCGCGGCTGCCGCCCGAAGGCTGGTGAATCATGATGCGGGAATTGGGCAAAGAGTAACGCTTGCCCTTGGCACCGGCAGCAAGCAAAAATGCCCCCATCGAAGCGGCCATACCCACGCAGATGGTCTGTACGTCGGGCTTGATGAACTGCATCGTATCGTAGATGCCCAAACCGGCATACACCGAACCGCCGGGGCTGTTGATGTAAAGCGAAATGTCCTTGTCCGGATTTTCGCTTTCCAAAAAGAGCAACTGGGCAATCACCAAGTTGGCGCTTTCGTCATTGACTTCGCCGGACAAAAACACGATGCGATCGCGCAACAGACGCGAATAAATGTCAAAACTGCGTTCCCCGCGACCGCTCTGTTCGATCACCATGGGAATCAAGGCATTGTCGATTCGATTCATTTTTAAATTTCCAAAACAATAGAGTTATTCGATCGCACGTGCGTCAACCGCGGTTATTCGCGCTCGGCAGCCCGAAAGACGAAAAAAGCGAAAAACGGCGAAACTGTGCGTATCGCTATTTTCCGCTCTTGATTTCGAATTGTCGTGCTTTGCGGCCCAAATCTTGTTTGAGCCGCAATTGTCAACAAATTACTGAGCCTTGTTGCCCATCAATTCGTCGAAAGCCACAACTTCTTCGCTGGTCTTGCCGTTTTCGAGGATGTAGTCGACAAGCTTGTTTTCGAGCACAACGGCGGCGATGCCGTCAAGCTGAGCCTTGTCGTTCATGATCCAGTCGACCATGGCATCGGGCTGTTCGTAAGCGGAAGCCATTTCCTTGACGTGAGCAAGCAAGTCTTCGCGATCGGCAGACAACTTGGTGTCGGCGAGGATGGCGGTCACGAGCATGCCCAAACGGGTCTGGCGAACGGCGGGTTCCTTGAAGAGTTCGAGCGGAACCTTCTGGTCGTTGGCAGCCTTCTTGCCGGAGTAGCGAGCGAGCTGAGCGGCCATTTCGTCGGCCAAACGCTGCTGTTCCTGAGCAACCAAAGCGGTCGGAGCGGCAAAATCGCTGGCGGCCAAAATGGCGTTGAACACTTCGTTCTTGGTGCGCTGCAACAAGCGAGCCTTGACTTCGCGTTCGAGGTTGCGACGAACTTCGGCCTTCATGGCTTCGACGGATTCAAGACCCAAGCTCTTGGCGAATTCTTCGTCCACAGCCGGGAAGATGGGCTTTTCGACCTTGACGCATTCGACTTCAAAGACGACCTGCTTGTCGGCCAAGTCGGCATTGCCGTAGTCCTTGGGGAACGTCAAATCGAAGCTCTTCTTTTCGCCTGCGGCCATACCGGTCACGGCAGCTTCGAATTCGGGCAACATGCGACCCTGAGCGAGCACGAACACGAAACCTTCGGCGGAGCCGCCCTGGAAGGCTTCACCGTCCTTGGTGCCCTTGAAGTTGATCGTCACGCGATCTTCGGCGGCAGCCTTGCGGCCTTCTTCCACTTCGTAGGTCACGCGCTGCTTGACCATGATTTCGATCGTCTTTTCGACTTCGGCATCGGTCACCGGGCACGTGTAGCGCTTCAATTCGATGGCGGCGAAATCCGGAGTCTTGATTTCCGGATAGCATTCGAAGGTCAACGTGAACTGGAGGTCTTCGCCTTCCTTGGTTTCCTTGGGCTGGCAATCGGCCTGGCCGACGACGTTGAACTTGTTTTCTTCAACGGCCTTGCGATAGGCGGCGTCGATCAAGTTGTTGAGAGCGTGCATGTAGGCTTCCTGACCGTACATGGCTTCGACCATGGCGGCAGGCACGTGGCCGGGACGGAAGCCGGGCATCTTGGCCTTCTTGCCGAGGCGCTTGAGTTCGGCCTGGGTACCGGCCTTGAGCTCGGCAGCGCTCACAGTAATATCGACGCTCTTTTCCAGCGGGTTCTTGGCAGGTTCTTCGGCCTTGACGGCTTCAACATTATCAGTCATTGTCAACTATTCTTTGTCAATTGTCTTTCACGCTTTCAAGTCCTCGAACGAGGCCTTCGGACATGAAAAACGAGGGTTTAAAAATTCTGTCAAATGTGTCGAATGCGTTGAAATTTTCAGGCGTTTTCGACACGCCGATGCCCCGATCGGGCACCTCGAAACACGCCATTATACCGATTTGACAAAATTTGCGCACAAAACCGCCGCATTCGTGCGCTCAAACTCGACGGACATCGACTCGAAACGACTCCTGACAATTTTTTCTACACATTTCCCCCTACCTCTTTGGCTTATCCGTACAATGGCAAGTTGTGTTGAATTTTGACCCGTTTCTTTAGGAGGATCAATGAGCAAACTCTACATGGGCTTTGATGCCGGCACGCAAAGTGTGAAAGTAGCCGTTTACGACGAAAACTTAAAGTGTTTGGCCACGCACTCCAAACCCACGACACTGCACTATCCGCACCCGGGATGGGTTCAGATGAGTGTGGACGAGTTTCTCAACATCACGCTCGATTGCATGAAGGAATGCGTCACCGAAATTCGCGGCAAAGGATTTGATCCTGCCGATATCGCCGCCGTCATGGGCGACGGCATCATTTGCGGTATTGCCGGCGTCAACAAAGACGGCAAGGCCGTCACGCCCTACATCAACTATTTGGACAGCCGTACCCAAGACGACGTGGACGCCGTCAACGCCATGGATTTGGAGATTTGGGGCAAGGAAACGGGCAACCCCGAAGCCAACTGCATGTTCCCTGCGATGTTTGCACGTTGGTTTATCAAAAACCACCCCAAGATGGGCGAAGTCGTCAAGTTTGTGCATAACGCCCCCTATATCCTTATGAACTTGGCAGGGCTTAAAGGCGAAGACGCCTTTATCGACTGGGGCGCGATGTCCGGATGGGGCCTGGGCTACAAGGTCGAAGAAAAGAAGTGGTCCGAAGAGCAGCTTTCCATTTTGGGAATCGATCCCAAATATATGCCCCGCATTATGAAGCCTTGGGACGTCGTGGGCGGTGTTTGTGAAGAAATCGCCGCGCGCACGGGTCTTGTTGCAGGCACCCCGGTATGTGCCGGTGCAGGCGACACGATGCAGTCGATGTTGGGTTCGGGCATTTTCGAAGCCAATCAAGGCGTGGACGTTGCGGGCACCTGCTCGATGTTCTGCGTGTCCTCCAAGGGCATTGTTCCGGAACTCTCCAAAAAGGGCGCAGGTCTCATTTTCAATAGCGGCACGTTGCCCGACACCTATTTCTACTGGGGCTTTATCCGCACGGGCGGCTTGTCGCTGCGCTGGTTCAAAGACAATATCGCCCAACAAGTCGAAGATCCCGCCTACTATCGCTACATGTCGGAAAAGGCCGAAGAAGTGCCCGCGGGCTGCAACGGCGTTGTGTTTTTGCCCTACTTAACGGGCGGCACCGGAGCCAATAAGGGGGCGAGCGGCGCATTTTTGAATATGACCTTGGACGACGATCAGTTCGTTCAGTGGCGCGCCGTTTTGGAAGCCATCGGTTACGACTACATGGAAATTACCGACACGTATCGCGCTGCCGGTGTGGATTTGAACCGCATTACGGTGACCGAAGGCGGCAGTCGCGACTCGCTTTGGAATCAGATCAAGGCCGATATGCTTGACGCTACGGTCGTGCGCTTTAGAAATGCGGGCGGCGCCGTTGTCACCAACTGCGTGTTTGCAGCCTTGGCGGCCGGCCACATCACCGAAGTCAAACCCTTGCTGGAAAAGACCATCGTTCAAGACGCGCAGTATGCGCCCGACGCCGACAACACGGCGCTATATCGCAAGCTCTTTAATTTGAAGACGCGTTTGGTGCAAACGGACATGAAGGCGGCGTTTGAAACGCTCTGCGAAATGCGTCCTGCCGCCAAGTAAACCTCGATATTTGTTCGAGACAAAAACGGGAAGTGCCCAAGCAGCCTTCCCGTTTTGTTTTGTCCGGATTTTTTTATCGGCATTCTTAATCTGTAACTCTTTTTCTTAGGTAAGCTATTTGGCTGAGGAGTTGCTTGTCAG
>JAUNOJ010000049.1 GCA_030531135.1 Sutterellaceae bacterium
TCAACAAATTTGCCCTTCATGTGTGACATCTTTTCGAGGTCTTTCTTGCCGATAGCCTTTCTCAACGAATCGGCTTCCGCCATAGAAAAACCCGCCAAGTCACGGCACACCTGCATGATTTGTTCTTGATACACCATGACGCCGTAAGTCTTAGACAAGGCATCCTTCAAAATCGGATGGTCGTAATGTGGCGCACGCAAGCCCTGTTTAATGGCAATGTATTCGTCCGTCAAGCCCGAATCCAAAGGGCCGGGACGATACAAGGCGGTTGCGGCGGTTACGTCATCAAACGTCAAAGCGCCACCACGTCCCAAACGACGCAAAAGGTTTTGCATACCTTGAGAATCGAACTGGAACACCGCCGTCGTGTCGCCACGCGCAAACGCATCCAAAACCTTCGGATCGTTCAAAGGCAATGCAAGATAGTCAATATCTGCGCCATGACGTTTCTTAATGTACTCTTGGGCAATGTCCAACACGTCAAGCGTAGACAGCCCCAGAATATCCATCTTAATCAGGCCATAATCCTCAACAACTCGCTTGTCCCAATTGACAACATTGCCTTCCGCACGTCGCTCGACAACGGCTCGATTGACCAAAGGCTCGCCAGCTACCACCGTACCTGCCGCATGTTGTCCCAAAGAGCGCATAACACCTTCAAAACGAAGAGCGTGTCTCCAAACATCTGGAAAGTCCGACTTGAGCTTGTCAATTTCGGGCACAAGATCGGCGGCTTCGCTCAAAGAGGCAGAGATGCCATTTTCTTTAGGAACAAGCTTTGTTGCCGTCATTTGCATGGGCGTCAAGCCAAAAATGCGACCTGTGTCACGAAAAGCAGAAGCCGACGCCAAGGTGCCATAGTTGGAAATACCCGCAACACGATCCTCGCCATACTTAGCCTTCAAATAGTCAATCACCATCGTGCGCTTAGTCGATTGATAGTCCAAGTCAACGTCGGGCAAGTCAATACGTGACGGATTGATAAAGCGTTCAAACACCAAGTTAAAACGAATCGGATCAACTTCGGTAATGCCCATCAAATAAGCAATCAAACTGCCGCCAGCCGAGCCACGAGCCGGGCCAAGACGAACGCCGTTTGTCTTTGACCAATTCACCAAGTCTGCAACTACCAAGAAGTAGTTGGCAAAACCCATCTTTTGAATGACGGACAACTCATAAGCCAGACGTTCTTTATAGACCGGCAACATAGATGCGTCAGGCTTATAGCCAAGTCGTTCCACAAACAAACGCCTTGCCCATCCTTCTTTGCATTGGCGAACAACTTCCAAGAATTCATTTTCGGCCATCTGCGGCAAACAAGGCTTGTGCTTTTCGAACTGATAGAACGGTTCAGATTGGAACGTCTCACCCTTTGCCGCGTCGCTGATAATGTTTTGTGCGACGCTTGCGCATTTAGGCCAATTTGCAACAACTCTCGTCCACATTTGCTGAAAGTCGTCTACCACTAAATCTCTATCTCGTTCAAGGGCGAAGTCACGCACGAACTGATGCGGCAGAAAGCGACTTTTGATGTTGGTATTGGTGCAAACAGCCTTCAACGGCGTCATGGAGTACGCTTCGTCGTCAGTTGCATACATAGCGGGATAAGAAAGAACACCACCTTTGATTTTTGGGCTTTCACAGCACAGCCACCGTTCTTTGTTGACGCGATCCCAGTAAGGCGTATCAATGGGGCAAAATTCGGCATAAAGCGAACAAGACGCATCAAGATTGATCTTGTCGAGTTGTTCTTGACTCGTCAAACCAAACAAGTCGCCAAATGTCACCACGCATTCGCGCAATTCCGTCAAATCCTCAAAGCCACCACGAGCGTTGTAATAAAAGCGTTCGTCAGAGTTTGCCTTGGTAAGAATTCTAAAAATGCTTTGAAGCCCCGCTTCCGTCTTGGGAAACACCTTCAAAGCGACGTATGGATCGTTGGCTTTGGCGCCGTCATTTTTGCGTGCCAAAGGGTTGGCATAGCAACGGAACTTAACACCAACCATAGCTTGGATGCCATTTTCCTTTGCCTTCTTTTGGAGGGAAATAAGAGAAGAGATCGTCATGTCGTCTGCAACGACGATTCTCTTTAAACCAATCTTTTTGGCGGAATTGACCAACTTATCTACAGTCAAAAGAGACTGACCGATTGAAAAGTCAGTCATAATGCCCATTCTAAAACCTTCGTAATCCATCACTCTTTCCACGTAATTTTTTCGCCGACAACTTCAATCAGCTTAAACTTCACAAGAATTTGCACGGCTAATGCGGCCATGCCCATAGCGGCCTTGTCTGGATCGTCGGTTGCGGAAACAACTAAGCGATCCTTCACTGCATTCACAACCCTTGGCGCCGTTGTGACGCCAAACTCACGAATGAGTTTGACAGTTGTCTCAAAAAAGGCGGGGGCGCTCGACAGATCATCAGCCACCCATTTGTCTTTAATGAGACCTTTACCAACCAAATCTTGGACTAGAAAGTCCATCTCTTTAGAGGATGCAACCCTTGATGCTTTGTAATCTGGGGTATTTTTGACACCCAAGGTTGCCATCAATTGCGCATGCTTTTTAAAAAACTTCGCAACATCGTAGTTCTGACACATCTCTTTCAGGCTTGTGAGACAAGTCTTGCCACAAGGCAAAAATTGCTCACAGCCCCGACAGCGTTGCGAGTTGTTGCTAAAGCATGAATACATGCCGTAGCACGTCGGCAAGTTGTCACTCATACTCAAACCCCAAAGATGCGTTGTGCGTAGCCTTCGCAAGCCTTTTTATCGACTGCGTTCAACTTATTGAAGAAGGCAAGTTCAAGGCCGGTTGCAAAGCTTGCATGGGCAATGCCGAGCTTGGCCGCAAACAACAAAGTACGCGGAGAAATCGTGTCGGAAATCTTGCCCGCATCAAACGATTCTCTGACGGATGCGGCAAAGCGCACCAAATCTTGAGCATCCTTTTCAGAAACCTTGGCGTTCTGACAAAGGATTTTCGATTCGTCTTCCTCAGACATGTACGCTTTGCGAATCACCAAGCCAAAACGGTCGTAATTGGCAGAGTTCTGAATCGTCGTGCCCTGATACAAGCCCGATTCGTCACCCGTCCCGTTCGTATTACCAGTCGCAAAGAAGCGGAAATTCTTATGCGGGCGAATAACTCTCATAGAAACAGGCGCTTCTTTGATCGTCAAGGGCTTGCCCTCCAAAACAGCTTGATAGGTTGCCAAAACGCTCGGCATGGCAAAGTCGTATTCGTCGGCAAGATAAGCCCAGCCATTGAGCATTGCCATAGGCAACGGGCCAAGCTCAAATTCGGTTGCGCCATTACGCACAACCCATTGACCAACAATCTGCGATTCTTCCGTATTGACTGTGTGCTGAACACGCATCAAGGGACGATTCGTGCGGGCGCAAATTTGCTCAACGAGTTCGGTCTTGCCTGCGCCCTTGTGCCCCCAAATGTAGACGGGTATATTCATTTCGACGCCCGACATAACCTTTTTCAACTCGACGACATCAAAAATGTAATCATTGTTGACTTCGGGAATTAGCAAAGATGCTTCCGTTGCCAGAGTATTAGCGGGGTCGCTCGTATCGGGCTTGTCCAAAACGGTAATTGGAATCGGTTTTCTTTTGGTCGAAAGAGTGTTGGCATCTCTCTTGTTCAACTTAAAAACATCATGGAAAGGAGTCTTGCCCAACATGCTGGCGGCTTCGGCTTCTTTCTCTTCTTGCTTTTGCTCGTACTCAGCCAATGCCTTTTTGGCGTATTCAGAAAGAATGGGCGCCTTGGGGAAACGGCGTTGATATTCTTCAACACTCATTTCCGGGTGTGCTTTTTGCAAGTGAATTTGAATTGAATGCGTCAGTGCGTTACAAATTTCACATTTAATTTTTTCAGCCATGATTGTGTATACAAAAATTAAGGGTTCAAGAAAAGACCGTACAACTCTTTGACAACCGTCGTCGGTAGTTTGCCAATATCGTTAATCACCACACTTTTGGGGTAGTATCTTTTTACCGCGCTTGAAAGAACGCCGATGCCAATAACCTTGACCTTTCGGGATACTTCATTGACCGTCGCTCTCAAATGACTAGCTTGGGCACTCCAATTTCCATGCGCCTCTGGCTCTCCATCTGAAAGAACAATTAGAATCTTTCCCTTGGTTGGTTGGGACAGCAGTCGATTCGCGGCAATCTGTACCGATTCACCATCCACATTATTTCTTAGCACGCCATTCTCGTCTGAGGCGACGCTTACAAGGCGTTGCTTGACGTTGTAATCAAGCTTGTCATTGAAGCTTTTGAAGATAGGGATATACAAAGGCTCAACTCTGGAATAATCTCCCCAATCTCCGCCCGAAAGATCGCCGCGTAGTGTCGTAAATCCAATCGCTTCGCATTTAATGCCCATGCGCGTCAATACCTGCAAAAAGACATAACCAGCTTGCGCCGCCAGTTTGATCTTTGCCCCGCTCATAGAGCCTGAGCAATCAATTAGCAAAGAGACGGATACGTCTTTGCTTTCGCCTTCTTCTTTGCGACGAAAAACGCGAGAGTCATTCAGCAATACTCTTGACAAAGAAGCCGCGTGAAGTTTTCCCGACCTATGGCCGGGTGTCCACACTGCCATTGAACGAGCGGCGATTGCTCGCTCAAGTTTCTTTTGCACCGCATTGGTAACGCCGTCAATACCTTCGTCAATAATCGACGTAGAGAGTGTGTGCGACGATGACGCCCTTGCATAGTCGATTCGATCAAAGTCAGTGGTTGGCACAACATAGTTGTCGCTTTCCATCATTTCTTCGACGAGCTTGGAAATCTTGTGCTCAAGGCGCTTAAGAGACTTCTCAAGCGTCTCTTCTGACAAAGAAGCGGATGGAGAGAATTCGCCTTCTGCTATCTCCTCAATCTCCTTCGTTCGTTCTTTTGTTGTTTTGGGCTTGGACTTTGCCTTTGCTGTGTCTTTCTTGTCTTCGCCAGATGCGGATTCGCCTTCACCTTCGGAGTCTTTCTTTTCGTCCTTTTCTTCCGATTTGTCACCGTCAGATTCGTCTGACTTAGACTCTTCACCCTTGTCGTCTTCTTTATCCTTACTTTTGGATTCCGTGGATTCTTTGGGCGCGTCCTTTGAGTCTTCTTTCGAGTCGCCGTCACTAGCTATGGGAACCATTTCGCCACCTTCTGAGGACTCGCCCTTTTCACCCTCCCCTGTCGCAGACGTTTCAGGCGCCGCGCCAGCATCGTCCAAATGAAAAAGCTTTTTCAGTTTTTGAGAAAACTCATAGGCGTCTTGCAGAGAAGTCAGCTTGGAAATTGGATCGTCGCCAAAATTCTCGGCAACAATCTTGCAAATCGCTTTCATTTCGGCATGGGCGTTAACAACTTCTTGGCAGTCTTCCATACCATTCATTGCACGCAGGCCGGGGATTAGGGTGTCAATAATTAGACTTCTTGTGTCTTCTTTTGCAGAGTCATAAACCTCCTTAACCCATTTTTTGTCAAAGAGGAAACGATGCACGATTCGAAAGTTGTGTCGGCACCCCTTGAATGCCGTCATCATTTCGCGTTCCATCCGTGCGTCTTCAACGACGTTCAAAAGAAAGCGATCCAATTCGTTGGGAATTGTTAGCGTGGGCAAGTCCGTGGAAAAGATTGCATGCCCAACTTCGTGATCGACGACGCCTTGCAAGACTGAAAGTTCTTGTTCGGAAGTTTTACTTGAAATCATGGGCAGTTTGATTGTAATCCCGCCCCTTTTGTGAAATTCGGTTTTTGGTTGCGTCGTTTCGCGGGAAAAGGACACCTTGACATCCTTCTCCGCAAGCATTCTTACAAGCGGCTCAATCGACGCTTTCAACACGTTTACTTCGCTCATGTTCTTCTCGTAATAAACAAATCATTTGCTTGTCGCCCCAGTTGTTCACCGTCAGGGCAACGTGACCTAATTCAGGATGTTCCAGCTCAAAAACTCCTTCGCCGTGATTCTTAATGATCTTTGACGCTTCCAAAGCCACCAAGGCTTCGTTATAAGAAATCAGTTTCACAGGGTTGTTCATGGCTTTTCTCCACTGTCCAAAAGATTAAAAGATGGGGTCTGCGCTCATTGAGGAGACGAATTTAGATGACCTGAAATATATATGTACAAAGCAATCTTGTCCAAGGATTAGTTAAGAAATATTTATCTCATTCTTGATATTTATCAATGATGCCAAGCTCATTTTGGCTTGAAAACGCCTAATTTTCGGTAGTTTGGTATATGCTGCTAGGGTACAGAATTCGCAATGCGAATTTGTAGGATCATATATATTTTTAATCTTTATCTTCATTTGGAAACGTTATGACCAACCCATCCTTTAAACCTTCGCTTAAGTCAGTCATTTTCTCTGCACTTGAACAAAGCGGAATATCCCGCGTAGATTTGTCTCAACGTCTCGGATTGAATCGAAATGCCGTCACTATATGGGCAATGAAAGGCTCAAAAATTCCATTCGCCCATCTCGCCACACTATCCAGTATTCTCGGGCTTGATCCCGTCTATATTAGAAATCTTGCCCTGTCTGAGCTACATCCAGAACTGTTTAAGGATGACGAACGCATTCGCAGTTTGGGTGAGATTACGAAGAATGAGTCTGAGTTTTTGGAGATATTGCGTTCTAGCAATAAGATCAATCCAAAAATGAATGAGGAACAGAAAGAAGCTTTCCGAAAGTTTGTGGACTCTTTGGATGGCGATGTTCGGATTACTGACTCAATAAAGTCAAAACCCGGTCGCAGAAAGAAGAAGGTTGCTGAGGAGCCTCAAAAAGAATCAACTTCTGAGGAGTAGGTGTCCCAATGGTGTCCCAGATTTTCGTTGTTGAGTAACATACGATAATTCTGGAACACCTGAAAATATTGGGTTTGAAGGGTCGTTCGTTATTTCACGAGAAAATTTTTGTTTCTTTTACTTCTGTGCGCGAATGTAGGCGATTTCGCCTTCTTCGGTCTGGAAAAGCGCACCGTCGCCCATCGAAATCGGAGGCACGCGCACGGCGCCCGAAACCGAGGTGCGACCCACGAATTCGCCGGAAGCCGGATCGATAAAGTGAATCACGCCGTCATAGTCGCCTACGGCCAACATGTCGCCCATCACAACCGGTGCCGACGGATCGCGCCACAAAAGCGCTCCGTTACTCCAAACGAGCTTACCCGTTTCATAGTCGTAGGCGTTGATTTCGCCGCGTGCGGTCACCACATACACGTGCGTGCCGTCCGTTACGGGACCCGTGACGGCGTCAACCTGCGCACGCCACAAGGGACGACCGTTTTTGCTATCCATGCAAAGGATGCCGCCCTGGAAGGCTGCCGCGCACATCATGCGCGCATCCACCAGGGGAGAGCCCACCACGTCGACCAAACGTTCGACTTCGGTGATGCCTTTGGCCTGCGCCACGACTGCGTCAAACACGGTGCGACCGTTGCCGTCCAATGCCAACAAACGACCGTTGGCCTGCCCCACGAGAACACCCGCGGGAGAAAAACGCATTTGGCTTGCAGCACGCACGGTCAAAGCCGGCACCTGCGACTGATAGCGCCAACGGCGTTCGGCCGTCATGGCGTCAAATGCCGTGATACGCGTGTCGGTCGTACGCACGATCACAAAGCCCGAGCCCACCAAAGGCGGCACGCTCATTTCGCTTGTTAAACGCACGGTCCACAAACGCTTGCCGTCGTTGCCGTAGACCTCGACTTCGCCCTTGACGGTGCCGACCGCCACGTACTGACCGTCGCTGCCGACGCCGGCAGCGATATCGGCCCCGGTTTCAACTTCCCACTCGACCTTGCCGTTGGTCGGATCGATGCGATAGAGGCGATCGCCCCCGGCGGCATAAATGCCGTTGGAGGTCACGATCGGCGTCAAAAGCCCCGTCGTGCTTTCGCCCAAGGAGCGAGACCACACTTCGTCGGCTCTCACCGAGGTCTGAATGTCGACAAGATCGGCCGGTTCGTGCGAGCTCGTGGAGCTGCAACCCGACAAAGCCAGTGCAACGGCACCGGCAACCGCACAGGCGGCAAGTTTGAGTTTGATGTTCACAACAAAACTCCGTAGGAGCGAAAGGCTCGAAAGTTTTCGAACCCTTCTTTAAATAAAAAAATCGATTAGAGCTTGGGATCGGGCAAAGCTTGCAACTTGAGGCTTAAAAGTGCCATCAATTCGCCGCTGTCCTGATCTTTTTCCAAAGCCTTTTGCCAAACCTGGCGGGCATTTTCCACTTCGCCCATGGCCAGATGGATGTCACCCAAGCGATCGAGCACCATGGGGCTGTCGGCCTGAGCCGCAGAGACGCCCTTCATGATTTCCATGGCCTTTTGCGGTGCCTTGGCATCCAATTCGAGACCGGCCAAACGCACGCGCGCCACATCGGCATACTCGGGACGACCGCTGTCGTTCAAAACCCAATTCAAGGCGGCGCGAGCACTGTCCAAGTTACCGGCCTTCTGATCGGCAGCCGCCTTCATGAGGCCTGCCAATGCAGCAAAGACGTGACGCGGATATTCCTGCATCAGGCCGTCGGCCAACGACTTCATGTTCTTTTCGTCGTTTTGCACGTAGGCGTTTTGCAAAGCCACATACGCCACGGTGGCCTTGTTGCCCTGATAGCGCTCGTACCAATTCCAACCGTTATAAGCGGCAAAGGCCAAGCACCCGACCGTAATGGCCGAAAGCGTCAAGTTGCCCCACTTTTCCCACCAGGCTTTCAGTTGGTCTAGGGACTCTTGTTCTTCTAAATCGTATGCCATGCGAAAAATATTCCTTTTTCTTAGGTTAATTCGTCACAAACCGTATTATTGCCCGAAAAGCTCGGTCACTTGGTCGATTTCCACTTTCATTTGTTCGGCAAACTGCTGATTGCCCGCCGCATCGCGCAAACGCTTGACGCTCACGCAATTTTCGTTGACTTCGCCTTCGCCGCAAATCACGCACCACTGCGCCAAAGACTGGTCGGCGCGCTTCATCATCGACTTAAAGCTCGTGGACCCTGCGTGCACGATCACGCGCTTGCCGCAGTCGCGCAACTTTTCGCCGATTTGACGCGCCACCATTTCGGTGTGACCGCCCTGATGCGCAATATAAACATCGCAGTCGGCCTTGACAACGTCGCCGGCCGTTTCGCGCACGAGTTCGATCACGCGCTCGGCCCCGATGGCAAAGCCCACGGCCGGCGTGGGACGACCGCCCAACATTTCGATCAAGGGATCGTAACGACCGCCGCCGCAAATGGTGCCTTGGCTGCCGAGCTTGTCGGTAATCCATTCGAACACCGTGTGATTGTAGTAGTCAAGCCCGCGCACCAAGCGAGGATTGATGCTGTAGTTGATGCCCAGCGCTTGAACACCCGCTTCCAATTTTGCAAGGAATGCCAGCGACTCTTCGCCCAAGAAGTCCAAAAGCTTCGGAGCGGCATTGACCATTTCCTGCATTTCGGGATTCTTGGTATCGAGAATGCGCAAGGGATTGGTGTGCAAACGGCGCTTGGCGTCTTCGTCCAAAATGTCGGCGTGCTTTTCAAAGTAAGCGATCAGAGCTTCGCGGTGCGCGGCACGTTCTTCCAAAGCACCCAAGCTGTTTAATTCCAAGCGGGCTTCGATGCCCAGAGCCTTCCACAGGCGGCTCGTCATGGCCAAGAGTTCGATATCCACATCGGGACCGTTAAAGCCCAAGGCTTCGCAACCGAACTGATGGAACTGACGATAGCGACCGCGCTGGGGACGTTCGTGTCGGAACATGGGGCCAAAGTACCACAAACGCTGCGGAGCGTTATAGGTCAAATTGTGTTCGATGGCGCAACGCACCACGGCCGATGTGTTTTCCGGGCGCAGCGTCAGGGCTTCGCCGTTCATGCTGTCGGTAAAGGAATACATTTCCTTTTCGACGATATCGGTCACTTCGCCGATGCCGCGCGTAAAAAGTTGCGTGGCTTCCAAAATCGGGGTACGAATCTGACGATACCCGTAGGAAGCGGCAATGGAGCGCGCCGTGTCTTCAAACTTTTCCCAAATCGCGGCATCTTCGGGCAACATATCGTTCATGCCCTTGATACCGACAATTTTCACTTTTGCCATGTCAATTCCTTCGTTGACTTCGTGTTCTTGAAAAAGCACACTCTCTTTTGAGGCGCTTTCGTTTCAAAATCTTAGTTATTCGCCTTTCTTGCCCCAGCGACGCATCACATAGGACTCGATCATAGCGGTAAATTCTTCGGCAATGGTGTCGCCCTTTAAACTTGCGGCCTTTTGCCCGTCCATATAAACGGGCGCGACGGGGCTCTCGCCTCTGCCGGGCAGACTGATACCGATATCGGCACCGGCACTTTCTCCGGGGCCGTTGACAACGCACCCCATCACTGCCACGCGCATGGCTTCGCACCCCGGCGCCT
>JAUNOJ010000372.1 GCA_030531135.1 Sutterellaceae bacterium
CGTTGTTGGGTCTGGTCATGTTCGGCATGGGTCTTACATTGTCTTTAAACGACTTTAAGCTCGTCTTGAAGTCTCCGCGCGACGTCTTCATCGGTATCATCGCGCAGTTTGTCATCATGCCCGTTGTGGCCTACGGCCTTTGCATCGCCATGCAATTGCCCCCTGAAATCGCCGTGGGCGTCATTTTGGTGGGTTGCTGCCCCGGCGGCACGGCCAGTAACGTCATGACCTTCTTGGCGCGCGGCGACGTCGCCCTGTCGGTGACGATTACAAGCTGCACGACGCTTTTGGCTCCAATCGTGACGCCTGCTTTGATTTACATCTTTGCTCACCAGTGGATTGACATCGATCCGTTGAGCATGTTCTGGTCGATCTGCCAGATCGTGTTAATTCCGATTGCATTGGGTGCCGGTGTTCATACCCTGTTGGGTTCCAAGCGCCTTCAGGTTGCCACGACTGCTTTGCCCTTGGTTTCCGTGGTTGCCATCGTCTTGATCGTGTGCGCCGTGGTTGCCGTGAGCCAGCCGCGTATCGCCACCACCGGTCCCTTGGTCTTTGCCGTTGTGGTTCTTCATAACGGTATCGGTTTGCTGCTCGGTTACTTGGTTGCCAAGATGCTCGGCATGTCGATTCCGCGTCGCAAGTGCTTGTCTATCGAAGTCGGTATGCAAAATTCCGGCTTGGGTGTGGCTTTGGCTGCCGTTCACTTTGCCGCCATGCCCTTGGCCACGTTGCCCTCTGCCATCTTCAGCTTCTGGCACAATGTTTCGGGTCCGATCGTGGCAACGCTCTACAACCGCTTTAAGAACGAAGACGACGTCTAGGCCTTATCCTCCTTTCCTCAAAGCGTATAGGGCGCCTAAAGCGCCCTATAAAGAGAGCCGAGAACGCACATCGACGTCTCGGCTCTTTTGTTTGACCTTAAAGCTCTCAGGTGGCTTTCTGCGGGTTTTCGGTTAACCGACAAAGCCCTTATAGACGAACTGTAAGCCCAAAAGAATCATCACCACGGAAAGAGCGATCACAAGATAGCTCGGACGCGACTTCTTGCTGATCATGGCCCCCAACTGCGCACCCACCAAAGCACCGATACCGATCATCACGGCCGGTCCCCAGAGGATGTGCCCGAGAACCCCGTGGCTGGCAACGCCGATCAAAGAGCTCACCATCAAAACAAAGGTGGAGGTGGCCACCGCAATCTGAGGCGGGAAGCCCAACAAAAACACCATCATGGGCACATGGATGATGCCGCCGCCGATACCGAGAATGGAAGAGACGAACCCCACGAAAAACGAGCAAATAATCCCCATCGTGAGGTGAATATCGGCCGTTTTGGGATCGAAACCTTCGACGGTGGCGCTGGCCTTCTTGCCGCGGGAATTAAACCACATGTAGCCGCCCAAGGCGATCATCACGGCACCGAACGTCAACGAAAAGCCCGGTCCCGAGAAGTATTCGGAAATATAGCCGCCCAAAAACGCGCCCGGAATCGTGGCAAGCGCAAAGGGCACTGCCGCACGCATCATAATGCGACGCTGCCGCACATAGGCCCAGGTGCCGGAAACGGCGTTACAAAACACCACAAAGATACTCGTGCCCACAATCTGTTGCACGGTACTGAAGGTCGCACCTTCGGGCGCCAACATAAAGAGCATGAACAAGGGCACAAGAATCATGCCGCCGCCCAAGCCCAGTAAGGCACCGAACGCTCCCACGCCGATACCCAGAACTAAAAACTCCGCCAATTCGATCATTTTTTTATTTTTCCGAGAAGCGTTGCCGGGGTTGACAACACGGGCGCAATTTTGCCCGAGACAAAAGTAAAAGAAAAGAGATGCCGAGGGACGGGGACA
>JAUNOJ010000373.1 GCA_030531135.1 Sutterellaceae bacterium
GTGCCGCATCGAAAACGATCACGTCGGCGTTAGCCGCTTTGGCCAGCTGTGCAATCTCTTCGATTTTGCCGCTGCCGAGATAGGTGGCGGGATCGGGTTTATCGCGTCTGGCCTGCATCAGACCGACGGGCTCCAATCCGTCGCTTCGCACCAATTCGGTCAATTCTTCGCCGGCATCGAAATGACGCTCGCGACCGAGCGCTACCGTCACAAGAAAAGCGCGGGCGGCTTCCGCCTCCCGCGCACTGTCAAACTGAAACTTTGCCAAAGTTATTCTTCCGTGGTGTTGGGCATGTTGACGGCACGCGTCGGCACAACCGTGCTGATGGCATGCTTATAAACCATCTGCGTCACGGTATTGCGCAGAAGAACCACGTACTGATCGAAAGACTCGATCTGACCCTGAAGCTTTATTCCGTTGACAAGATAAATCGACACCGGAATGTGGTCTTTGCGCAGGATGTTCAAAAACGGATCCTGAAGAAGCTGTACTTTGTTGTTCGTCATTTTTTTATTCTCTATTGGCCGACACGCTCAAACGCTCGACCTTTTTTGTTGTTTTATCTTTTCGGTAGCGACGTCACCGTTCGTGGCATCAGGTATCCAACCGAATCCCTCTCGGGCTCGGGCAAGGCATTTTGCCGCCCAAAGCTCGCTAGGGTCAATACTACTCACATTCGCGCGGATTTGTATCCCCAATAAGAAGGAGAAAGAAGCATTTTTGTAACGAATGTTGCCAAACACGATCGCAACAGCGGCAAATTACTTCTTCTTGCCGTCATCCGTCGCGTACGGGTTGTGCGAGGTCTTCAACTCCACACGCAGGGGCGTGCCCGCCAAATCGAACGTTTCGCGGAAAACACCTTCCAAATAGCGCTTGTAGCTGTCGGAGACCGCCTGCAGGCTGTTGCCGTGAATCACGATCACCGGCGGATTCATGCCGCCTTGGTGGGCATAGCGCATCTTGGGACGCGTTCTGCCACTGCGAGCCGGTTGCTGTTGTTCGACGGCCGCCAAAAGCGTACGCGTGAGTTTCGGAGTCGAAAGTTTTGCAAAACTTGCCTTGTGCGCGTCGCGCACGGCCTTCATCAAGTGGTTCAGGCCGTTTTTCTTCAAAGCGGAAATATGGATGAAACGCGCCCAACGCAGGAAGTGGAACTTGCGATCGATGTCGGTGTCGACCATCGTGCGCTTATAAGAATCCAAACCGTCCCACTTGTTGACCGCTACCACCAGCGCGCGCCCGGCTTCCATGGCGTAACCTGCAATATGCGCATCGTGCGTGCTGATGCCGTCGATGGCATCCAACACCAAAATACAGACGTTACATTCTTCAATGGCTTGCAACGTTTTGACAACGGAAAACTTTTCGACCGCTTCAAAAACTTTGCCCTTGCGACGAAGACCGGCCGTATCGATCAAGCGGAAAGGCTGACCGTCGGCTTCAAAGTCGACCTTGATGGCGTCGCGCGTCGTGCCCGGCATATCGTAGGCAATCAGGCGGTCTTCGCCCAAAAGTGCGTTGGCCAAGGTGGATTTGCCCACGTTGGGGCGCCCTGCCAGACACACCTTGATGCGCTTGGGCGCATCGGGATTGTCGTCTTCGGGTTCTTCCTCTTCTTCGGGAATGTCGGCCAACACCGCATTCATCAAAGCGGCCACGCCGTTGCCGTGGGTGGCCGACACGCGAACGGGCTCGCCCATGCCGAGTTCATGGAATTCGGTCACGTGGTCTGCAGTCAGGCCTTCGGACTTGTTGATCACCAAATAGGTCGGGCGGTTGGCCACACGCAAACGACGGGCAATACGCTCGTCGTGCGGCGTCAGACCGCTTCTGGCGTCGCAAATAA
>JAUNOJ010000374.1 GCA_030531135.1 Sutterellaceae bacterium
CCAAATCGCCAAAGCGGCAAAGGGCCAAGCCGGGCACAAGTACCACACGAAATGCTTGATAAACCAGGTGGCGTCTTGGCCGTTGATAAAGCCAAACGCTCTCAATTGAGCCTGAGCCCAAAGATTAAAGTAGTCGCCTGCGACTTCGCTTGCGACCAAATAGGCGGTGGCAGGCCACAGACTCAAAGTAATCAGAGCTGTTAAAAGTGTGGTCAAAAGCTTGCGATTGAGTCGCCCGACACCATGCACGAAAATGTGAGAAACCAAGCACCCGGCCAACACGGTCATGCCCACCAAAAGAGAAGAGGTGAGCATCAAAAGACCGCATGCAAAGCCCGACAACGCACTTGCCGAGTAGGGACGCGTCAAACCCCAGGCGCAACCGAAAAACGCGAGGCTTGATAAGGCAAGTTCCGCCGTCGTGATGGTGGGTTCATGGAGAATGACCACGAGGCCAAATAATGACACCACAAAAAGCGTGGCGCTATCAGCCACCAAGCGGCCGTAGTCTCGATACTGCGCTTCGCGACCGAAGACCAACGCTACGGGTTGCGCTTCTTTGCGGCGCGCCAAAAACCACGTGCCGTACCAAATGCTTGCGGTCGTCATCGCAAACCAAAGAAGCGCCGTGATGCGCATGCCGAAAAGCGGGGAGAATACGCCCGAAGTCAGTTTTGCGAAAACCGCACCCACCCAAATGGCCAAGGGGCCGTGCGAGACGATGACTTCGCCCGAAGCCCAAGGAAAGAGCCAGCCCACCGTATCGGTGGTGATCATGCCGAGCACTTCGCCCAAGGTGCGCGCTTCTTCAGACGACCAAAGGTCGCGACCGAAGAGACCGGATAAGGCAAAGACGACGAGTACGGCCAAAAGCAAAAAGCGCGGCAATTTATGTGCAGCTTCCGAAGAGACGCGTACCGGAGATGGGTTGAGATCGAGCATGTGGCGCAAGAAGTATTCAATTAACGACTAATTTGTCGATTTTAGTCGCTTTTTCAATAGTTTTAGCTTAAAGACAAAGAAAAAAGGCAGCTGTCGTCGCAAAACTCTTTCTTTGCGTAGATAGCTGCCTTTCGTACCAAGACACGCTCGTGAGCGATCTTGGTCCCGATAACCGAGAGCCGATTAGGCCTTCTTGGTCACGTGAGCGTACTTGGCGCGGAACTTTTCAACGCGGCCAGCTTCAACGATACGGGTCTGAGCGCCGGTGTAGAAGGGGTGGCTTTCAGAAGAGGTATCGAGCTTGAAGAGCGGATAGGTCACACCGTCGATTTCAACCGTTTCCTTGGTCTGAACGGAAGAAGAGATGATGAACGTCTTGTTGATGGAGAGGTCCACGAAAGCAACGGGACGGTATTCGGGATGAATGTCTTTTTTCATTTTTAAAGGATTCCGAGAAAACTGGGTTTTTGTCGGTCGCCCTGCCTGCCTTACGAAACCGCCCTTATGTAAAAGGGTCTTACGCCAGGTATGCACACCACGTGCCGAACGGAAAGGCGTGATTATCCTCGATTTTTGCTTAAAAATCAAGTCTGTAAGCAATTTCCGACGCTCATTTTGCGACAGCCGCAGGGCACTCGGGGATCGGGAGAAAATCTTTGGGAAAGTTATGACCGTAACGTTACCGTCATAACGTTATGGGCATAACCCACGGCGATAAGCGGTTGGGCATAACATTTCTGTCGAAATAACGAGCACTAGATGAGAATGAAACTCATTTAGAAATTTTTTATCGAGGTTGAATCATCGAAAAAAGAAAACTAAAAATTCTCTTAACCTATTGAAAACAAAGGAGAAAATCAGACTTTATTTCCAAAAGTGAGAAAAAGTCGCTTTGACACGCAAAAA
>JAUNOJ010000375.1 GCA_030531135.1 Sutterellaceae bacterium
ACGCAAACGCCCGAAAACTATGCCTATCACATTATCGATGCGCATTGGGAAGGCGCCGCTAAGGCAGCCAAGAAGTTTATCGGCATGAAAACCAAGGTGTGGATGGCTGACACCATTGAAGAGCTGGCCAAGAAGATGGGAGCTGACCCCAAGGTCTTGAAGGCGACGGTCGACGGTTACAACAAGGCTTTTGCCGAAAAAAAGTTGGATCAGATGACTCCCCCGTGTTCTCTGACCGAAAGTCAACCTTTGAACAAGGCGCCGTTTTATGCCTTCCCGTTCCAGGGCGGCATTACCGCCACGTTCGGCGGTCCCAAGATCGATGCACGTGCTCGTGTGACCGATACCGAAGGCTATCCGATTTTGGGTTTGTACGCAGCAGGTAACGCGGCCGGCGGCCTTTTCTTCGGCAACTACATCGGCGGTACGCAGTTGGGCGGCGCCACGGTTTTCGGGCGCATTGCCGCGCGCGAAATGGCAGCTCACCACAAAAAGGCTTAACGGATACGGGAGATTTCAAATGAAAAAATTCATCGCGGCCGTTGCGGCCGGTTTGATGGCAACGTGCGTTGCCGCTGCTGACGGTACGACTGCCGATCGCCATGCGGCCAAAGGTGTGAAGTGCGAAATGTGTCATATTTCGGCAGAAAAGACAACGCCGGTTCGTAAAGAAGCCTGCCTGAAGTGTCACGGCTCTTACGAACAGTTGGCAAAGCGTACCGCTAAGGTCGAACCCAACCCTCATGACAATCACTTCGGCGATCGCGATTGCAGTACTTGCCACAAAGGGCATACGAAGTCGGTCGTGACCTGTAATCAGTGTCATAAGTTCGATCTGAAAACTCCGTAAGGTTCAATATCTCGTTGGGCGAAAGCCTCGTGTTTTCGCCCGCTCGGTCAAATTTTCTCCTCTATGTTTCGGCTACGGAAGTTCGCCTCAAAAGCGACTCTGTAGCCTCTTTTTTGCTCTTCAGAGTGTGTCGGTGTTTTGCGCCTTCCAGTTGTCAATGCGGCTGAAAAAGCCTGCCACTTCTTCCGGCGTTTTGAGTTCGAGTTTGTGCAGTGCCGAAGCCCGGTAGTGTTCGACCGTGCGCTGTGAAATACCCAAGCGCAACGCAATGGTGCGGCTCACATAAAGGCCGGAGGCCACCATTCGGGCAATTTGTTCTTCTCGCTCCGTCAAAAGTTTCCAGCGACGGATTTCGTCGCCCAAGTCTTTCATGCCGCCGCGGCTGTTCTTGTCGCGCTCAATAGCGCGTGCCACAGCCGGCAAAAGCGTGTCGGGGTTGATCGGCTTTTGATGAAAGTCGCAGGCACCCTCTCGCATCGTATAGACGGCCGTATCGATGTCGCCGTGACCGGTTAAAAAGATGATGGGCACCGAGTAGCCGCGCATTTTCAAAATGCTGAAAAGCTCGATTCCGGTCAAGCCCGGCATTTGCAAATCCAGGATGACGCAGCCCAAGCGACTCGGCCTGTCTCCGGCTAAAAACGCTTCGGCGCTTTCAAACGAAACCGTTTCATAGCCTTCGCAATTGAGCATGAATTCCAGAGATCGGCGCAAATCTTCGTTGTCGTCGACAATACGTATCAGAGGTGTTTTGGCGGAAACAAGGGGGTCTACGGACATTTTTGAACCTGTTTTGGTGGGGTTTTGTAATTTTGCCACCGAAATGATGACAAAAAAAGCGGCAAAAAATAGATTGACATCGAACTTTTATGACTTGGTGCGGGGATACCTAGGCAGATACCGACTTCAGAATTTCGACTGTCCGAAGCGAACAAATTTTCAAATACAAACTCGCTTCATTCGGTTTGTTAAAGCCTCAATCGAGACA
>JAUNOJ010000376.1 GCA_030531135.1 Sutterellaceae bacterium
TGCACTGGATCGGGCGTATTGCCAAGGCAGTCAATGCCGCACCGGGACAAACCGTCATTGAAATCGGCCCGGGGCAAGCCGCTTTGACACGTGAGTTGATTGCTGCAGCCGGTCATGTCTCGGCCGTAGAAATCGACCGCGACTTGGCGGCGTGGTTGCGCACGCAATTTAGCGAAAACGAATTGACACTCATTGAAGCCGATGCGTTGACGCTCGATTGGAACGAACTGGCTAAAGACAAGCCCTTGCGCATTGCAGGCAACCTTCCCTACAACATTTCTTCGCCCATTCTTTTCAAGCTTTTGGAAGCAGCCGACAACGTCGTCGATCAACACTTCATGCTGCAACGCGAAGTGGTCGACAGAATGGTGGCGGCCCCGGGCAGCAAAACCTACGGCAGACTCTCGGTGATGCTTCAGTGGCGCTATCGCATGGTCAAGCTCTTTGACGTGCCGCCCGGCGCCTTTAATCCGCCGCCCAAAGTCGTGAGTTCCGTTGTGCGCATGACGCCCAAACCCAAAGATCAAGTCCCCGATGTCGACTTCATGCTCTTTAGTTCGGTTGTGGCGCAAGCCTTCGGCCAGCGTCGCAAAACGTTGCGCAATGCGCTCTCGGCTCTGATGGATCAAAAAGCCATTGAAGAAGCCGGCGTCGACCCCGGCGCTCGCGCCGAAGTCTTGGATTTGGACGCTTTTGTGCGTTTGACGCGCAAAGCGCAAGAGCTCGGTGCCAAACCCGTTTTTTCGGGCGTTGTTCCGGATTAAATTTTTCGCTAAGCCTTGCAAACCGAAAGTCCGGTTGCAAGGCTTTTTGTTGCACCTTTTTGCAAAACTCTTGCGGTATTACCGTGACGCTTGCGGCAATTTTCGTGCACAATTTCCGACACAACAAATTTCTACAATAGGGAGTTCATGTTCATGTCTCGAGTTAATCCTCCGTATCGCTGCGACGTCGTCGGCAGTTTTCTTCGCACCAAAGTCGTCAGCCAAGCCCGCGTAAAGTTTGCGCACGGCGAAATCACCCGTGACGAGCTCACGGCCGTGGAAGACGCCGAAATCGCCAAGCTTGTGCAAAAAGAATTGGAAAACGGCTTGACGGCCGTGACCGACGGCGAATTCCGTCGTGCCATGTGGCACCTCGACTTCCTGCAGGAGTTGGGCGGCATCAATCTGGTCAAGGCCGAAGCTTGGTCGGTGCACTTCCAAGGTCACCAGCCCAAGGCAGAAACCATTGTCATTGCCGACAAGGTACATTTCCCCGACAATCACCCCTTCTTGGAAAGCTTCGATCGCTTAAAGGCCATTGTGGGCGATACACCCATCAAGTACACGATTCCGTCTCCGTCGATGCTGCATCTGATTTGTTGCGTGCGTGCCGAAAACTACCAGCCGATCGAGCTTTATCACGACAATGAAGACGCGTTTTATGCCGACATCGCCCAGACATGGAAAGACGCCATGCTCGCTTTGTACGCACGCGGTTGCCGTTATCTGCAGTTTGACGATACGAGCTGGGGCGAATTCTGCTCGGCCGAAAAGCGCGCCGCCTATGCCGCTCGCGGTATCGATGTGGACGCCGTCGGTAAGAAGTATGTGGCCTGCCTCAATGAAATCTTGAAGGCCAAGCCCGAAGACATGACGGTCACGATGCATATCTGCCGCGGCAACTTCCGTTCGACGTGGTTTAGTTCCGGCGGCTACGAACCGGTGGCCGAAACCCTTTTCGGCGGTTGCAACATCGACGGCTTCTTCTTGGAGTACGACACCGATCGCGCCGGCGGCTTCGAACCCTTGCGCTTTATCAAGGATCAGAC
>JAUNOJ010000050.1:0-881 GCA_030531135.1 Sutterellaceae bacterium
GTCTTTTGATGCACGCCGAACACTTGGAAGCCGTGCACGGCGTGGGTCCGCACACGATCTCGGTGCCGCGTATTTGCCCGGCCGACGATATCGATCCGACAACGTTTAGTAACGCCGTGCCCGATGACGTGTTCTTAAAGATCGTGGCCCTGATCCGTTTGGCCGTTCCCTATACCGGCATGATCATGTCCACCCGCGAAAGCGAAGCGATTCGTACCAAGGCTTTGCATTTGGGTATCAGCCAGATTTCGGGTGGCTCGCGTACGTCGGTCGGCGGTTACACGATCAAGGATATTCGCGACGTGGAAAACACGGCACAGTTCGATACGAGCGATCGCCGCACGCTCGACGAAGTGGTGAAGTGGCTTTTGGACAACCACTACCTGCCGAGCTTCTGTACGGCCTGCTATCGTGCAGGGCGCACGGGGGATCGCTTCATGGAATACGCCAAGACGGGCGAAATCGCCATGTACTGTCAGGCCAACGCAGTAATGACGATTAAGGAATATCTGTGCGACTACGCATCTCCCGCAACGAAGGAATCGGGCTTGCGCGTGCTGGAAAACGAAATTCCGAAGATCACGCATGAAAAGGTGCGCATTGCGTCCATCAAGCGTTTGAAGCGCATCGAAGAGGGCGAGCGCGACTTCCGCTTCTAATTGCGCAGTTGTCATAAAACAATCGCACAAGTGAAAATGCCGCGGGCTTTTGCAGTCTGCGGCATTTTTGCGTGCGAAGAAAAAATCGGAGCGCCCGACTCTGAAATGAGGGGCGCCCCGATATGAAAACTCAAATACGGTCGATTATGCGGACACGGGCGGTAAGCTCGTCAAACCCTTGCAGCCGTAAAGACTCAAACGAGACACGGCCTGGGTGATCAT
>JAUNOJ010000050.1:891-10149 GCA_030531135.1 Sutterellaceae bacterium
TTTCGTGTCTGTGGAACGATTGACAAGGGCGCCGGACTCAAAAGAAACCGGCGCCCATAAAGACAAATCCGATACCGGTTATGCCGACACCGGCGGCAAGCTCGTCAAGCTCTTGCAACCGTTGAGATTTAAGCGGGACACGGCCTTGGTGATCATTTCAATGGCAGCCGTTCTCGGGAAGCTCTTGCGCCAGACCAACACTACGCGACGCTTCGGAACCGCAGGTTTTTCAAAGTCAAGCATCTTGACGTTGGGATCTTCGGCGTAGGACGGAACGGCCGACTTGGGCAGAATCGTCATGCCCAGGCCTTGGGAGACCATATAAGCAATGGTCTGCAAAGACGTGCCTTCGACGGGCTTTTTGCCCGCGCGCGATTCGCTGCGAATCATGTCGGAGCAAAAATCCAAAACCTGATCGCGGAAGCAATGGCCCGAACCCAACAGAAGCATCGGTTCTTTTTTGAGGTCTTCACGCGTGATGGTGCTTCGCTCGGCGATCGGGTGCAGTGCGGGTACGGCAGCCACGAACTCTTCGTCATAAAGCGGCTGCATCATCAAACCGGGTTGCGCAATGGGCAGCGCCAAAATCGCGCAGTCGATCTGACCGTTTTTAAGCTGCTCCAAAAGATTCACGGTAAAGTTTTCCGACAAAATCAAGGGCATGGTGGAAGCCGTCGACTTCATCTCGGCCACCAGACTCGGCACCAAATAAGGCGCAATGGTGTAGATAACGCCGACGCTTAAAGGTCCCGATAACGGGTCGCGCCCTTGGGCGGCACATTCGCGCAAACGATCGGCGTGTTCGAGCACACGCTGAGCCTGTTCGATAATGACGGTGCCGATGGGCGTCAAGGTAATGTCGGAATTGCGACGCTCGAAAATCTTCACTTCGAGCTCTTCTTCGAGCTTTTTAATGGCAACCGACAAAGAAGGCTGAGACACTCGGCAGGCTTCGGCGGCTCGCCCAAAGTGGTGTTCCTGCGCCACGGCCAAAGCATATTTAAGTTCGGTTAGTGTCATTTGGATTGGGTCCTATAAAGGGTTCACAAAAGAACAACAAAAAATCGTTTCTGTTAAAAATTAAGCATCCATAAAAGAAGCTTGGGAAGAAAACCAACGCTGCGCATGCTTGGCGGCGGTTTCGGGATCCTTGTCCAACCACTGCGCCGCATACGCTTTGGCTTCTTCAATCAAAAGAGCATCGGCTTCGATGTCGGCAAATCGCAGAGCGGGTACGCCCGACTGGCGCGCGCCCATAAATTCGCCGGGTCCGCGCAGCTTTAAGTCTTCGCGGGCAATTTCAAAGCCGTCGTTGGAGTTTTTAATCGTTCTGAGGCGCGCTTTGCCCGTGTCGCTCAAGTCCGGATCAAAAAGAAGCAAACACAGGCTTTGCACCGAGCCTCGTCCCACGCGTCCGCGCAACTGATGCAATTGCGAAAGCCCGAAGCGCTCGGCGTGTTCGATCACCATCACGGATGCGTTGGGGACGTCTACGCCGACTTCGATGACGGTCGTGGCGACCAATACGTCCAAATCGCCTTGACTAAAACGCTGCATCACGCTTTGTTTTTCTTCCGACGTCATAGCCCCGTGCACCAAGCCGATGCGGCAATCGGGCAATTCTTCGACTAGAGTTTGCGCACGAATCTTGGCGGCGGTGAGTTCGGCTTTTTCACTTTCTTCGATCAAGGGACACACCCAATAGCATTGGCGTTTGTCTTGTCGGACGGCAACGCCGATCGAGTGAATCACTTCGTCGATGCGAGATAGAGAAATGAGTTTGGTGGCAATCGGACTTCTGCCGGCGGGCAACTCGTCAATGACAGAAATGTCGATGTCTGCCAAGTAGCTCATAGCGAGCGTTCTCGGAATGGGAGTGGCCGAGAGCATCAACAGATGCGGGGTGCAGTCGTTGACCGCATGTGTTCTGAGCTTTAAGCGTTGCGCCACACCGAAGCGGTGCTGTTCGTCGACGATGGCCAAACCCAACTTGGCAAAGTTCACGGCTTCTTGAATCAGGGCGTGCGTACCGACGACAAGGTCGACGTCGCCCGCTGCAATTTTTTCCTGTGCCGCTGCCTTTTCTTTGGCTTTAAGGCTTCCCGAGAGCCAAAGCATGCGTACACCCAAGGGCTCCAACCAGTGCGTGAGCTTTTCATAGTGTTGCTCGGCCAAAATTTCGGTGGGCGCCATCAGAGCGGCTTGAAAGCCCGAGTCGATTGCCACTAAAGCGGATAACGCCGCCACAATCGTTTTGCCGCACCCTACGTCGCCTTGAACGAGGCGATGCATGGGGTTGGTTTGACGCAAATCGGCCTTGACTTCGTTTAATGCTCTGACTTGCGCCCCCGTGAGCTTAAAGGGAAGAGCGGCAACAAATCGATCGTAAAACCCGTCGGCTTTGCCCGTTAAAGCGTATGCGGCATTCTTTTTGCGGTTGTTGCGTGCACCGATCAGGGTGACTTGCTGCGCCAAGAGTTCGTCAAGTTTCAAACGCTCCCAAGCCGGGCATGTGCGCTCCATATAACTTTTGGTGTCGGCGCCCTTGGGCGGATGGTGCAAGTCGCGAATGGCCTGAGCCAACGGCGGCAAGTCTCGCGCTTTCAAAAAGGTCGCAGGAACCAAGTCGATGATGTCCACGTCCAAAAGCGCTCGATCGATGCGAGCGGTAAGCCACCGTTGTTGAATGCCTTCGCCTGCAGGGTAAACGGGCGTTAAAGAAGAGGGGAGGTCGGCAACGGCATTTTCTCCTGCCTGAACCTTGGGGTGCACCATCTGATAAAAGCCGTTGACGGGATTGCGCTTGACCTGACCGTAGGCGCGAATCAAGTTGCCCTCGGCCATCATCTTCTTTTGAGAAGGATAAAAGTGCAGAAAGCGCAATTCGATCGTGGCGGTATCGTCTTCGACATGCACGATCAACTGGTGAAATTTGCCGAACTTGGTTTCGGTGTGCGTGACCGTGCCTTGAATCTGTGCATAACTTTCAGGCACCAAAGCCGAAATCGGGGTGACTTGCGTTCGATCTTCGTAGCGAAGCGGCAAATGCAAAACGTAGTCCCAATCGTTGACAAGCCCTAAACGGGCAAGACGATCCTTTAAAGGGGGAAGTTTCTCACCCTTTTTTCTCAGAGCGCCGGAATAGGGACTTGAGGTGTTGGCGACAGGCATGGTCGGATATGCACAATGCAAATGTTAACTCTCTGATTCTATCAAAAAAGAATTGCCAATAGATGTTATCAATGAGGCGAGTTGTAACAGAACCGAGCAAAGCGCAAATACCACTATATGGGTATAAAAAGGATAGGACTGTAGGATTTAGGAAACAGCGTCTCATGCGTATGAATGAAAATTCATCGAAAAATAGTGTTAAGAAGGGGCAAAACTATGGGTTAGATCAAATCATTAAGGGTTTATCCGTATAGTACAGAAGGAGTATAGCCCATAGACTAGCGGCAACGGTTCTTATGCCGAAATTAGGGGTATTTCGTTTCGGGTTTTTCCCTTAGAGAAATATCTTATATTTTGGGCAAAGAAGAACAGCGTTTTGACATTCAGCGGGTAACCGCCGGCGAATCTCGAATGTCGATTCGACACCTTAAAACCGAAGAATGGGACCACATTTTGTAAACAAAATGCACATTGTTTGGTTTATATCAGGGAGATTCGTCAAAGAAAGCCACTAGGTATTATCTCCTGAGGGATAATGCTAAGTGGAATCCGCAGACGGAGACGGGCGTTTGCCTGTTCGGTCTACGGACGAGGAAGGAAATTATTGACCCTGCTGCAGACACTATGACGGACTCACGGCAATTCGTTGTCGCCGTCAAAGGTGTTGAGCGGATCCAAAAAAAGGATCAAGGAGACCACTAAATGAAAATTATCTACACCGACGTACTGGTGATCGGTGGCGGTCTTGCCGGTCTTCGCATGGCAGTTGCTGCCAAGCGTCGCGGCCACGACTCCATCGTCTTGTCGCTGGTGCCCCCGAAGCGCTCTCACTCCAAGGCGGCTCAGGGCGGCATGCAGGCCTCTCTTGCCAACGTGATTAAGGGCGTTGGCGACAATGAGGACGTTCACTTCGCCGATACCGTTCGCGGTTCCGACTGGGGTGCCGACCAAGACGTCGTTCGTATGTTCGTCAACACTTCTCCCAAGGCCGTTCGCGAATTGGCCGCTTGGGGCGTGCCCTGGAGCCGTATCACCCCGGGTGACCGTCAGGTGATTATCAACGGCGAAAAGGTGACGATTACCGAACGTAAAGAAGCTGCCGGTTTGATCGGCCAGCGTGACTTCGGCGGCACGAAGAAGTGGCGTACCTGCTTCGTTTCCGACGGTACGGGCCACGCCATGTTGAACGCCGTGAGCGATCGTATCATCGCCGAAAAGGTGCCGGTTGTCGAACGTGTCGAAGCCTTGTCTTTGATTCACGACGGCAAGCGTTGCTACGGTGCAGTCGTTCGTGACTTGATCACGGGCGAATTGATGGCTTATGTCTCCAAGGCAACGGCTATCGCCACCGGCGGTGCAGGTAAGCTTTTCCGCGTGACCACGAACGCTCAGATCTGCGAAGGTACGGGTCACTCTTTGGCTTTGGAAAGCGGCGTTGCCGGTTTGGGCAACATGGAAGCCGTTCAGTTCCACCCGACGGGTATTTTCCCGGCCGGTATTCTCGTGACCGAAGGCTGCCGCGGTGACGGCGGTTTGTTGCGTGACGTCGACGGCCATCGCTTCATGCCCGACGTCGAACCCGAAAAGAAAGAATTGGCTTCTCGCGACGTCGTCAGCCGTCGTATGGAAGAACGTATTGCTCAGGGCAAGGGTGTCAAGGGTCGCTTCGGCGAACACATCTGGTTGGACATCACCCTCTTGGGCGAACACCACATCAAGCACAACTTGCGCGAAGTGTATGAAATCTGCCACTACTTCTTGGGCGTTGACCCGACGAAGGAATGGATCCCGGTCCGTCCGGCTCAGCACTACACCATGGGCGGCGTGCGCACCAACTACACGGGCGAATCCCGTCAGTTGAAGGGCTTGTTCGCAGCCGGTGAAGCAGCTTGCTGGGATATGCACGGCTTTAACCGTTTGGGCGGTAACTCCGTTGCCGAAACCGTGGTTGCCGGTATGATCGTGGGCGAATTCATCGCCGACTTCTGCGACAAGGCTGAAAACGGTATCGACATCCCGACTTCGATCATCTACGACTCCATCGCCAAGGTGCAAAACGAACTCGACGGCTTCATCAAGAATTCCGGTACGGAAGACATGGCCGCCATCCGCACTCGCATGCAGGATTTGATGACGAGCAAGATCGGTATTTTCCGTCGCGGTGCAGACATGGAAAGCGCTGTTGCCGAACTCGAAGACCTCTTGAAGAAGACCTACAAGGTTTCTTGTAAGGATGTCGTGGGCAACAACCCCGAACTCGTTTACGCATATCGCACCCGCAAGATGATCAAGCTTGCTTTGACCATCGCCTGCGGTGCAGCAGCTCGTAAGGAAAGCCGCGGTGCTCACTTCCGCGAAGACTTCCCGGTTCGTAACGACGCCGAATGGCTCAGCCGTACGATCGCCACCTGGAAGGACGACAACGATACGCTGCCGACTCTTAGCTACGAAAAGCTCGACATTTCCAAGATGGAATTGCCCCCGGGCTGGCGTGGTTACGGTGCCAAGAACTACATCGATCATCCCGACACTGCCAAGCGTCAGGCCGAAGTCGATGCAATCCGCACCAAGATGGAAGCCGAAGGCGCCGATCGCTTCGCGATCCAGGATGCCCTGTTGCCGTTCCACGATTTGTTGCCCAAGCGTTTGCAGGGTCGCAACGAACGTGTCGATGAACCCCTGTCCTAATTGAGGAGCTGACTTAATATGAGTACTCAAGTTAAAAAGCAGCACCGTTTGCTCAAGATCAGCATCCTTCGCTATAACCCCGCTGATCCCGCGAGCGTGCCGCACATGCAGACGTTCGAATGCGAAGAAGCCGATTCCATGACGCTCTTCATTCTCTTGAATGAATTGCGCGATCATCAGGATCCGTCTTTGCAGTTTGACTTCGTTTGCCGTGCAGGTATTTGCGGTTCCTGCGCTATGCTCGTCAACGGCAAGCCCAGCTTGGCCTGCCGTACCCTGACGCGCGATTTGCCGACCGAATTCACCCTGGCTCCGTTGCCGGCATTCGAATTGATCGGCGACTTGTCCGTCAACACCGGCAAGTGGATGCGCAACATGTCCGAACGCATGGAAACGTGGGTTCACATGAAGACCGAAGAAGTCGACCTTCGCAAGAAGGAAGAACCGATGGATCCGCAGTTGGCCGAAGACATCTATCTGTTGGACCGCTGCGTGGAATGCGGTTGCTGTATCGCCGGTTGCGGTACGGTTCGCCTGCGCCCGGACTTCGCCGGCGGCGTTGCCATCAACAAGATCGCTCGCTTCCGCTTGGATCCGCGCGATACGCGTAACGACGGCGACTTCTACGACGTGATCGGCGACGATTCCGGCGTGTTCGGTTGCATGTCCTTGTTGGCTTGCCACGACTTCTGCCCGAAGGATCTTCCCTTGAAGACCCAGATCGCCTTCATCCGTCGCAAGATGGCTGAACAGGGTATCAAGAACTACGATAAGGTTCTGCCGCATCCCAAGACCTTGAAGAAGGCTATTCCGATTAAGTCCGCTTAATCTGACAGCCGACCTTTAAAGGTTCGCCAAAGCCCTCGATGTCAAAGTCGGGGGCTTTTTGCATCTTTCGTGCACGAAAATGCACACCATTTCAGGGCGAAAATGCTTCATTTTGGTGCAAAACGTTTCAGAGAGTGCATGCCTAAGCGCCTTCTTAAGCAAAGTAGCGCAAAAAACACAACTGGCACGAATCTTGCTTAACTCCTTTCCACTCACCCCAATTGTTTTCCAAAGGAGTTGAAATGAGCGAGACCATCGCACCGACGAAAATGACGGACACCCCCACATCGGGATTCTTCAAACGTTACGGGCTGATTTTGGCATTTGCCGCATTGGCATTGGTTTGTATGATGCCCGAGCAACCCGGTTTGAGCGTCCCGGGACAGCGAATGCTCGGTATCATGGTTTTTGCCGTGATTGTTTGGTCCACAACGGCCGTGAGTTACCCGGTTTCGGGCGGCATCATCATGGCCTTGATGGCGTTGCTCGTCGGTTTTGCTCCCAAAGCCGACAATCCGGAGGTGCTTTTCGGCACGGCTGCAGCGCTCAAAATGGCCTTGGGTGGCTTTTCTTCGACGGCCTTCTGTTTGGTGGGCGCCGCGCTCTTTTTATCGGCTGCGATGATTCGCACGGGCCTAGACAAGCGTATCGCTTTGACCGTTTTAAATAAGGTCGGCGCCGAGCCCAAGCGCATTGTGTTGGGCATCATTTTGTGCGGCTTCATTCTTTCGTTTTTTGTGCCTTCGACCACGGCTCGTGTGGCCTGCTTGGTGCCGATCGTGATCGGTATGGTGCGCGCCTTCGGACTTTCGATGCGCTCGACCTTTGCCGGTGTTTTGATGATTACGGTGGCACAGGTCGACAGTGTTTGGAATATCGGTATTAAGACAGCCGCCGCTCAGAACATGGTGGCCGTGAACTTTATTCGCGAGTTGACGGGGGTTGATATCTCGTGGCTCGATTGGTTTATTGCCGCCGCTCCCTTGGCTGGCATCATGTCCGTGGTGCTTTACTTTGTGGTGACGCGCTTTTTGCCGTGTGAGGCCAAAATCGAAGGCGGCCGCGAAGTCATTGCCAAGCAGTTGGCCGACATGGGCCCGATGACCAAGCCCGAACTCAAACTCATGATCGTGTCTTTGGTGTTGCTCTTTTTGTGGGTGACCGAAAAGAAACTGCATCCCTTGGATACGTCGACCACCACGGTGTGCGCGATTGCCGTCTTGATGATGCCCGGTGTCGGTGTGATGGATTGGAAGGGAACGGTCGATAAGATCAATTGGGGGACCGTGCTTCTTTTCGGTGTCGGGATTTCCTTGGGCTCGGCTTTGCTTTCCACCAAGGCCGCTCAGTGGTTGGCCAACATGATCGTCACCAACTTCGAGTTGTCTCACTGCACGCCTTTGTTTATTCTGGCCGTGATGGCACTTTTCCTGATCATCATTCACTTGGGGTTTGCTTCGGCAGCAGGTCTTGCCGCCGCCATGATTCCGATCATCATCTCGGTTTTGAACGCGCTGCAAACGCCTGATGTCAATGTTGTGGGCTTAACCATGATTTTGCAGTACGTGGTGAGTTTCGGCTACATCTTGCCTGTGAACGCGCCGCAGAACATGATTGCGTATTCGACCGGCGCCTTTGACGTCAAGACCTTTGCCTTCGTGGGCATTATCCTCACGGTGGTGGCCTACGCACTGGTGATGCTTTTGGCTTCGACCTACTGGTCCTGGATGGGGTTGGTGTAAATCCATTGCCTAACGCTCTTTTATCCGTCGTCCTACGGCGGATAGGGGAGGCGAACACGAGCGCCGGAATTCGATCTTGACGGTTGATTTTTGGCGCTTTTGCTTTGCTCGCCGTGGGAAAGGAGCGTTTTTTTCTCGTTTTCGGAAGCTTTCCGAATACCCTTCTCGTGGGGTAAAAGCGTATCGGGTTTTTTGGGGTGAACCTTCCTTCAAGTGGGGGTTTCGTCTTTGTGACAGTTTTTTTAGAATTTCGCCAATGTCCGAAATGAGTAAGAACACTAAGACTTTAGGCGGACAAGTAAAGATTTTCCTATCGAGGAGGAAACCCTAAATGACTACGAATCTCTCTCGCCGCAATTTCCTGCGCACGAGCCTTGCAAGCGGCGCCACCGTTGCAGCCGCTGCTGCTTCTCCTTTGGCTTTGGCTTCCGGCATCTACAAGCCCGGCACCTATTCCGCTAAGGCCAACGGTATCGGCGAAGTCATCGTGACGATGACCTTTGACGCCAACAAGATCACTGACGTGGTGCTTGACGTTTCTCACGAAACCCCGACCATCGGCGGCGCAGCCGGCGAACAGCTTAAGCAGTTCCTTTTGAAGGCTCAGAGCGCTCAGATCGACGCCGTGACCGGTGCTTCCATTACCTCCAACGCCGTGTCCAAGGCCGCTGCCAAGTGTATCGCTCAGGCCAAGGGCGAAATCCCCGTTGAAGTCATCACCAAGGCCGAAGCTGCCGACGACGGCGATTGGCTCGGCAAGGAACCCGAAATCGCTGACAGCCAGATCAAGGCCACGCACACCACCGACATCCTCGTCGTGGGTTGCGGC
>JAUNOJ010000051.1 GCA_030531135.1 Sutterellaceae bacterium
TGTTACGACAAAAGAGAACAAACAGTGACTTGCGCTAAACTACGCACACGCATTCGACAAGGATATTTTCCTTGACTCGAAGATTTGTTGTGCACAACGACTTTCCGACGGAATCCACTTCAGTGAAACGACTTTTAACGGCCGCTTTGGGGCTTACGGTTTTATTTTCAACTTCGGCTTGGGGGTTCGATCCCGACATCAAGGGCATTGAAAACATGACGGTCGTCGATCGTTTTCCTGCCGGCAGCATCGTCACGCGCGAAAAGGCTCAACAGGCTTTAAGCGAAGTCAAATCCGCCAAGCGTCAGATGAACGACCTGGCGGACTACTCCACGCGCCGTTGTCAGGAAAACTTTTTTGTCAATCGTTGCGTCGAAGAGGTGCGCAAGGCCAAACTGCGTCAAGAGCGCCGATTCACTGCGATCGAAACCGAAGCCAAACAATATATTCGTCAAGACGACACCAAGCGCGAAGCCCAACGTCAAAAAGAGCGCGATGCCAAGGCCGCCAAGACGCCGAGTAAGCCCAAGGCCGCCAAGCCTCGCGTAAAGAGCGAATCGCAAGCCGAATCGGCTAAAAAGACGCAGGCCTACGGACAAAAACGTGCCGAACAGGTGAAAAAGCGCCAAGACGAAGCTAAGAAAAAGCAAGCGCAGGAAGCCGCCAATCGCGCCGCTTATGAAAAGAAGCTCAAAGAGCGGGAAGCCCGTCGCTTGGAGCGCGAAAAAAAGCTTGCCGAGCGCCAAAAGAAAAAAGCTGAACAACAAAAGAACAACAAATAACCCGACTCCCGAATGAACCAAGATCCGACTTTAGACAGCCATACGGCTTCTTTATTCGAGCGCCAAGTCGTCGCCCAGTTTGAAGCCGGGGGCGCCCTGGCCGATGCGACCGACAACTTCGTCTCGCGCCCCGGGCAAATCGGCTTTGCCCGCGCCGTGTCGCGTGCCATCGAAGCGCGTTCGGTTGCCGTGATCGAAGCCGGAACCGGCACGGGCAAAACCTTTGCTTACATGACGCCCGCCGTGATTTCTGGCTGCAAAGTCATTGTGAGTACGGCAGGCAAATCGTTGCAGGATCAGCTTTTTACCAAAGACATTCCGGCTGTCAAAGGCGTTTTGAAAAACAATGCCAAAGTCGCGCTTTTAAAGGGGCGTAGCAACTATCTGTGCCGCTACCGACTCGATTTGACCATTCAGGAGGGGCTTTTAAAGACGCGCACGGCCGTCGACGACTTGGCCACCATCCGCATCTTTTCTCAGACCACCAAAGACGGCGACTGCACCACGATTCGCGGCGTGCCCGAAGATTCGGCCGTCTGGCCTATGGTCACGAGCACGAAAGAAAACTGTTTGGCCAAGCGTTGCCGCTATTACGACGACTGCTTTGTCAACAAAGCGCGTCAAGCCGCCAAAGAAGCCGATATTGTGGTTGTGAACCACCATCTCTTTTTGTCTGCCATGGCCGACGACACGCCCGAAGTTCCCGAAGACGTGAAGCTATTGCCCAAAGCCGACGTGGTGATTTTCGACGAAGCGCACAAGTTGCCCGAAATCGCTTCGAACTTTTTCGGCTCCGAATTGTCGACCTGGAGCATTCGCAACGTCGTGCGCGAAATGAAGGTGATTCTGCTCTCCAAGTTGAAGACCTATCAGCCCAAAGGCCGCTCATGGGACGATATGACCGATACGGTCTTGCACCATGTCGACGACTTTGTGTTGGGCGTGGACGAAGCCGGCGTTTTGGAAGGCGACAATAAAAACGTGTTGGAAGTGCCCGATCTGTCGGTTGCGGTCGAGCGCTTGGAAGGCGTTCGTTTAGCGCTCAAAGAACTCTTGAAGGCCGTGAGCGAACTCACCGAAGAAAACGACGAGTTGGCCGCGCACGTCGAAGTGGCCGAAGCCATATCGTCGGACTTGGCGCTGTGGGTGGCCTGGTTAAGCAAAGGCAGCGAATTGATTGAAAACGAGACGCCGGTGGTGCGCTGGATTTCCCGCGGGCGCAACGACGTGCGTTTAAACGAAACGCCCCTCAACATTGCCGAAAGCTTTGCCAAGATGCGAGACAACCATGCCGAGAGTGCATGGGTCTTTACGTCGGCGACGCTTGCTACGGGAAAGTCGGACTTTTCTCACTTTGTGACCCAAATGGGTTTACCCGAAGCCGATACCTACGCTTGGGCCTCTCCCTTTGACTACGAGCGTCAGGCCATGCTCTACGTGCCGCAGCAAATGCCCAATCCCAAAGGGTGCGATCGAGACGAATATATCCGTGCGCTCGTTCGCGAAAGTTGGCCCGTGATCGATTTGTTGGCCGGTCGTACCTTTATTCTGTGCACGAGCTATCAGGCCATGGATTTGGCCGCGCAAGAGTTGGAAGACTATATCGAGAGCAACGACCGCGACTATACGGTCTTTGTGCAGGGACAAGACAGCCGACAACATCTGCTTGATAAGTTCAGAACAACGCCCAACAGCATTTTGATTGCCACCATGAGTTTCTGGGAGGGGATCGATATCAAGGGCGAGCGACTGTCGTTGGTCATCATCGACAAGCTGCCGTTTGCCCCGCAGGGCGATCCGGTTTTGACCGCACGCTGCCGCTGGATTGAAAAACAAGGCAAAAACCCGTTTCAGTCCTACCAGATTCCGCTGGCGGCCATTGCCTTAAAGCAGGGCGCCGGCCGCTTGATTCGCAGCGAAAACGACCGCGGAATTTTGATTGTGGGAGATACTCGCATCATTCCGGGACAGACGCGCTACGGTAAGCAATTCTTGGACAGTTTGCCCAACTACGTGCGCACGCGCCAGTTGCAGCGCGTGCTCAATTTCTGGCGCTATCCCGATCAAGCCTCTTAGAACCCGTCAAAAGCGGCCTTGAGCTTGTTCATGGCCTCTGTCGGGTCAACCTTGAGCGTCTTGTCGCCGGACTGTGCTACGGGCTTTTGAGGAGCCTTTTTGACAGTCTTTTTAAGGGGTTGAGCCGTGACCGAACCCGAGAGCTCGAACTTATGCGCTTCGAGCGCCTGAATTTCGGCCAAGAGCTCTGCTTTTTTCGTTTGCAAAGCCTTGATTTCGCGCGCCAATTGCGAAATGGTTTCCGTAGGTGTCAAGGGGCGGGAAGATTGCGCATCTTCGGTGTCGTCCAAAGAAAGCTTGAGGGCGTCGATGGCCTGAGAGATGCGCGATGTTGACGTTTTCATAAAAATTTTGCTAGGCTCAAACTCAAAAGCAGTTTGCTTGTGTTTTTTGTATATAAAGACTGATGCCCGCCCCGACGAAAAAATCTCAGGCCGCAGCGCCGCAAAAGAAATATTACTTTCTTCAGGTACAGAACTTTACCGAAGAACTCGGTACGCGTATCTCGATGGCCCGAAGAAAGTTGAATTTGAAGCAGACCGAAATGGCTCAAAAAAGCCAGACGTCGATCGCGACCTATAAGCGAATCGAGGCCGGCGACATGAACGTGTCTCTCGGCACGATTTTAAGCGTCTTGTATTGCTTGGATCAGCTCGAGAGCTGTGAAGGCATTTTGTCGCATGTCTATGACGAGGGCTTCAATCCCGATCCCAAGAAAAAGTTGCCGCAGCGTATTCGCTCGGCAACTTCCAAAATCAGTTTGACCGCTCAAAGCCCCAAGAACGACAGCGCGTCGTGATCGAGCAAAATCTTGACGCCGATGGCAAACAAAACGGCCGCCCCGACAAAGCTCAATTTGTTGGTGTAGCCGGCCGCCTTTTCACCGAGGCGCTTTCCGAGCCAAACGGAGAGCGCCGTCAAAACAAAGCACACGCCCGCAATCAACGCTGACGGCCACACGATGGGGTAGTCTGCCATGGCAAAAGAAAAGCCCACGGCCAAAGCGTCCAAACTCGTGGCAACGGCTAAGGTTGCCAACGTTTTCCAATCGATGTCGTTGTTGTGTGCCGTCTCGTCGTCCATTTCCTCCGAGCCGTCTTCCAAGCCTTCCTTAAACATGTTGAAAGCAACATAGGTCAAAAGGGCAAAAGCCAGCCAGTGGTCCCAACTCGAAACAAACGACGAGATGGTGTCGCCCGCTAACCATCCCGTCAACGGCATAATGCCCTGAAAGATGCCGAAAGCCAGCGAAAACTTCAAAACGTGCACGAGCGTAATGCGCTTTTGCACCACGCTCCAGCAAAGCGTGACGACCATTGCGTCGATGGAAAGCGCAACGGCGATACTGAATACTTCAATGAGTTGACTCATTTTCCTGTTTTTATTGGGGTCAAGAAGAGAAGCGCAATTTTAATATTTTTCGGCGATCTCGCTACTGCAAACGAAGTCTTCTTTTTGCGCGTCCCAAATGTTGAGCTTGCCTTCATGCATGTCGTAGTAAAGCGCATGCAGATTAAGTTTGTGCGCTTTGACCTTGTCGGCAATCCATTCGTACGACAAGAGGTTGTCGATGGAAAGCAAAACCGCACCTTCTTCGCAACGGCGGTGTTTGTCGGGAAGGTGATGCAAATCGGCTTCTTTTTCGAGTTCGGCAATGACAGGCGCGGCCAATTTGAGCCAGCCCGAGATGTAGGATTCGCCTGCAATTTCGTGCGGATGCAAGAGTCCGTGGATGCCGCCGCAGTTGGAGTGTCCCATGACGACGATGTGTTCGACTTCCAGATGCTTGACACCGTATTCGACGGCAGACATCACGGCGTCGGACTCGCCCGTTTGGTGGCTGGCCGGAACAATGGCTGCAACATTGCGCACGACAAAGAGGTCGCCGGGTTTGCATCCCAATAAAATGGCCGGGTCCACACGCGAATCGCAACAGGCGATGACAAGCGTTTTGGGGTTTTGGCCGTGTTTGAGGGCTTCGAAGAATTCGACTTCTTCCAAGAGGTATTCTTCCTTAAAGTTATGAAACCCCTCGATCAAATCGTGAAAACTGCTCATGGTAAAAAAGAGACAAAAAATCGGTGCACGCACTATAGCGCGGTTTTTGTCGGCTTTCTAACGTGCAGCCAACTGCAAAACAGGTAAGATTGCGCCCACTATGAAAGAAAAAGTCCTTTTACACAGCTGTTGCGCTCCGTGTTCGGCAGCCATTCTCGAATGGATGTTGGCCCACGACATCGAGCCCACCGTTTTTTATTTCAATCCCAATATCTTCCCGCAAGAAGAGTATCTCAAGCGCAAGAATGAATTGACGCACCATTGCGAACGATTGGGCGTCAAGGTCATTGACGGCGACTGGGATCATGCGGCGTGGCTCGAAGGAGTCAAGGGCCTGGAAGACGAACCCGAGCGCGGACGCCGCTGTCAGGCGTGTTTCGATATGCGCTTGGCTGCCGCAGCGCGCTGTGCACACGAACTGGGGATTTCTCGTTTTACCACGACCTTGGCTTCGAGCCGTTGGAAGTCGTTGGAACAGGTGGGCTCTGCCGGCAAAAAGGCGGCGGAACAATATCCTGACGTCACTTATTGGGATAAGAACTGGCGCAAAGACGGCCTGCAGGATCGTCGAAACGAGCTTTTGCGCATCTACGCTTTCTACAACCAGCAGTGGTGCGGATGCGAGTTTTCGCATCGCGACATGCTCAAGCGCAACGCCGAAAAGGCTGCTAAAGCGGCCGCTTGCGCTTGCCAAGACAAAAATGACGAAAAAATCGCGTCGGGGGATTGATTTCGGTTTTAAATCCGTGTATGATTCGAGGCTCAACTGATGTTTAGCGGTAAAACGCTAATGCAGTCGGAGAAGTGGCCGAGTGGCTGAAGGCACACCCCTGCTAAGGGTGCAGATCAAAAATAACTGGTCTCGAGGGTTCGAATCCCTCCTTCTCCGCCAAAATTCAAATCCCGAGAGTGATGAGCTCTCGGGATTTTTCTATATATAAATCGCATTTTCAGCCCGTCGGTCAAGGGGTTTTATGTGACAGCGGCGTTGCTATGGGTTGAAGGGATCTTTATTTGATTCTGTCAAAAGAGGGGATTTGCCACCCTTTTGGCCCACAATGTGCCCAAAAAAGTACCCAAAAAAGCCCCGCAGACAACAAGTCTCGGGGCTCCAGAGAGCAAGTGACAAGACGATGTGATCAAATTACAACGTCAAAGCATTCGAGTTCGGGGTGCTCCAGATACATCTGACGGTTGGCCATGCCCGTGGAGTGCGAAGCGCGGAAGTGCTCGGATTTGGTCCAGGCCAAGAAATCTTCCTTGGTTTGCCACAGGGCATAGGAAGAAAAGAGCACATAGCCGTCTTTCTTGGCATCGAGCTTAAAGAACTTAAAGTCAAGAAGTCCGGGCATCACCTTGGCGCCGACTTCGGCTTTCTTCCAAACCTCGACGTATGCGTCGGCAAACTCGGGTTTGATCTTAAAATGATTCATTGTGACGTACATTGTCAATTCCTAAAACAGTTTGAGAAAAACGAAACATCGGTTTCGTCTCCTAGCGGCGACAGAGTTTAACGGAAAGGCTATAGCAAGAATGATTCTCATTTACATCTGAAAACACAGCTTACGGTTTTCTCAAACATTCGAACACCCCAAAAAACAAAGTTCCGAAGACCGACGTCGACGGAGCTTAAGATCGAACACTCGACGGCAGGCAATTCTCAGTCGAATCCTGCCGGTCAAGTGTTCAAATCAAAAATCCTTTGCGAGCCGAGCAAGGTTTTCCGGATGGTAGTAAGGATGGATCGCGGGGTTGTAAGGTTCTTTTGCCAGTCTGACGACTTCTTCCATAAATATTTGGATAACCGCTTCGATATCCAGTCCCTGTTTTGCGGCAATGCGCTCGACTTCGCAAACAAGTTCTTTTTCGATGGCAACGGTGAGTTCTTCCATAGCGTCCTCGCAAAAATTGTTTCGAAAATAATACCCGGCAAAGGCGACCGTGACTATGATTTTTCGAAGAGAATTTTCTTGACACATAGAATAATTTATATAAAAATACCGATATCAAGAAATTTTTCTATGTTCATGCGCTCCGTTGTATGTCTCAAGAGCTTATGTCGCATCATCCGATCAAAAACACTGTCGACTTTGAAGTTTGGCACTCTGTTGCCGATCTCATCGGTCGTCTTGCGGGCAAGCACTGCGAAATCGTCTTGCACGATTTGGCAGATCCCGTGCACTCCGTCATCTATGTCGTCAACGGCCACGTCACCGGTCGCGCCGTCGGACAAGGTTTCCGTCACTTGGTGGTGGAGATGCTCAGAAACGAAGCGCAAAACCCCGAAAAGGATCTGTTGGACGACTGGTGGTTTGAGCACGAAGGCAAACTCATTCGGTCCATGACATTGTTGATCCGCAATGCTAAAGGCGAATTGGCCGGCGCCCTGTGCGTCAATCAGGACGTGACGTTTGCCAATCAAGCCTTCGATGTTCTCAAAAGTCTTCTGCCGGGCTTGGCCGGGACCAAGGTCGACATTCATGCTCCAAGCCAAAGCATCGATCTGCCGCAGGACAACGCCGCCCCCGCAAAGCACGAAGATGCACGCGAAACGGTTTTGCAAACGGTGTTTCGCTTAATCGACGGTATCGCCAAAGATGCGCGCCCCGAAGGTCAAATACTTTCAAGGTCTGAGCGTCTCAAAGTGCTCGAATACATGGACAGCCGCGAGGTGTTTTTGGTCAAAGGCTCGATTGAGCGAGCGGCACAAGCTTTGGGCATTTCGAAAGTGACGGTCTACAGCGACCTTGATGCGCTCCACCGCCAAAAGAACAAATCATCCTAAGAGGAGAGAATCAAAATGAAAATCATCGATCCGCAATTCAAAGGTCACAACCCGGGACACTACAGTACGGCTGTCGTCTCCAACGGTATGCTCTACGTCTCGGGACTTTTGTCCATTGATCCCGATACTCGCGAAGTCTGCCAAGGCGGCATCAAAGAACATACGCAGATGGCTTTAAACAGCCTTGATCGCGTCTTGAAGGCTACGGGTGTCAGGCGCGACCAAGTCGTGTTTTGCCGCGTTTATACGCCCTCCAACGAATACTGGGGTGACATCAATCAGGTCTATGCCGAATTTTTCGGCGAACATAAACCGGGGCGCGTGATTGTTTCCACGACACCCTTGCACTTTAACTGTTTAATCGAAATCGAAGCCATTGCCGAAGTGGAGGAAAACTAAAAAATGATGCATTTCGTTTGTACCGAATGCGGGAAAAAGACGCCCGTGACGACGCGCGATCCCAAGTGCGCCTGCGGCGGTCTGTTTGAACTCGACTACACGCCCCCGAAGTGGGATACAGCCAAAATCGATCGCACGCAATGGAATCAATTCCGCTATCGCGAATTTATGGCTTTGGATGGCGATGCGTGGAAGTCGGTCACTCTGGGCGAAGGGATGACGCCGATTGTGGAACTTGAACCGGGGATGTTCGTCAAAGTCGACTACGCCATGCCCACACTTTCGTTTAAAGATCGCGGAGCTGCCGGGCTTGTTGCCCATATGAAGGCAATCGGGGTCGAAAAATGCGTGCAGGATTCGAGCGGCAACGCCGGCAACTCGGTGGCTGCCTACTGCGCTCGCGCCGGCATTGCCTGCGAAATCTATGTGCCCGAAGGCACAAGCCCCAAGAAGATCGCCATGATTCAGTCGCACGGTGCTCAGGTGCACGTGATCGAAGGTTCGCGCGACCATTGTGCCGACGTGTGCCGCGAACGCGTGGCCAAAGAGGGCGTCTACTATGCCAACCACGTCGTCAATCCCTTCTTCTACGAAGGCATGAAGGCCTACATTTACGAAACGCTCGAACAACTCGGTCGCATTCCGCAGCACATCGTGGTGCCCGTGGGTAACGGCACGCTTTTTATCGGTGTGGTGAAAGCGCTTGAACATTTGCTCGCGTCGGGAGCGATTGATAAGTTCCCGCAAATCGTGGCATTGCAAAGCGAGTTGTGCAATCCCCTTGAAACGGCCGTGCGTCAGGGCAGCGACGTTCCGGTTGAAGTCGACGTCAAACCCACCATCGCAGAAGGCATTGCCATCGGCAAACCCTTGCGCGGTCGCGAGCTCTTGGCTATGGTCAAAAAGCACAACATCGCCTTGGTGATTGCGCCCGAAGACAAGATTCTCGAAGCCCGTCAACGCGTGGCGCGCCAAGGGCTTTATATCGAACACACGACAGCCGCCAACTTTGCCGCTTGGGATGCGTATCGCCAAGAGCATCCTGAAGCGACCGACGTGTTGATCACACTTTGCGGCGCCGGGATCAAGAGCGACCATTAAGACGCACCGACCTCCGAACAAGACAAAACCCCGAACGAAGTTTTCGTATCGGGGTTTTGCGCATGGAGGCACTATGATGAGAGCCGCAAAGCCCTCAATCGGCAGTTTACGCTTGCTCGACAAAATCAATGCGTCAGAATATTGATTTTCGTGAACATTTTGTGCAATCGGTACTCGTCAAACGGCAGATACTCTGCCACGGTAAAGCCGACAATGTCCGAACAGTTTTGGATCGATTGCAGGATTTCGGAAAGTTTTTCGATCGTCATTTTTCCGCCGCCCGAGCCGTCTCCGACCAATTCCGGATTGGCAAAGTAGGTGGAGTGGAAAAATCTTTCGTCCAAAACGTCGATGTCGAAATGAACGAGCAAGTGGTCGAACTTTTTGGCAAAAGCCATGATGTCCTTGTCTGCAACAAACTCTTCAGTTTGGATCTTGTAGTCGACCTTCATTTCGTCTAAAAACGCCTTCTGGTAGTCGTGCAACCCTTGCAAGCCCACATAAAGGATTTGATCGGCTTTGAATTTGGCGCTATTCATCATGTCTGAGAGCGATTCGTCGCCATGCCCCATCAACGAGCCCAAGACCATTGCATGCGCATTGGGATAGCCGTCTTTCGGGGTCGAGACATCGGGATGCGCATCGATCCAAACGATGCCGACGTTTTCGTATTTGCCGTGCAGATAGTCAAAGGGCGCGAGAGAAACCATGCAGTTGCCGCCAATGGTGACGATCCTGTCGGGTTTTTCCGCTTCAAGTTTACGCATGGCATCGCGGATCCCGTGAATGACCTCGTCTTTGCCGTAGATGCCCTCGACAATGCTTTTTTCTTTGCCCGTCGGCGGGAGGATGTCAACGCGAATCAGCGGCTGGTTTTTGTTTTCAGGCAGGATGTGCGCCATGAGATTGGCACCGAAGT
>JAUNOJ010000377.1 GCA_030531135.1 Sutterellaceae bacterium
TCGGGCGAGTAGGAGACTTCCACTCCCTAGATATCGCGCCATGCTGGGCGCACCACGAAAAAAAGGACTGCAGGCGCATGCCGCACAGTCCTTGTCCGTTTACTTTTTACAGGGTTTTCGCAAGCAACTCGAGCGTCTTGCGCCCCAGTGCGATTCTGGGTTCGACTGTCGCGAGATCGATGTACTCTTTTTCCGGGTTATGCAGGTTGCCGCCGCACACCCCCATGGCATCCACCACCGCAACACCGGCACCCGACAAGACATTGCCGTCGGACGAACCGCCCACAATGAGCCAATCGCCCTGCGGCTGACCGAGGTCTTTGGCCGCATCCTGAATAATGCGACGCAAGTTTTGCGACGCTTCGGTTTCGGCCATGGCCGGTCCCTTATACGGATACGAAACGGTTGCGGTCACGCCCGGAGCAAACCCGGCTTTGCAAAGCTTTTCGATTTGCGCCAAAGCGGCATCGCGATCGCTGTCTCTTAAATACCGCATATCGAACGTCACGCTGGCTTGCGCTGCCACGGTATTGGGAACAGTTCCTCCCTTAACGACACCGGTGCTGATGGTCAAACCGTCGAAACCTGCGGCCACGGCGTTGATTTTGGGCACAGCCAAAGACAGCGCATCGATAGCGTTTCTGCCGTCTTGCGGGTTGTTACCGGCGTGAGCCGCCACGCCTTGGAAGTCAACGGTCAGCCACGTGCAACCCTTTCTCACGCGAACGAAGTGGCCGCCCGGACGGCCGGGTTCGTAAACGAGCGCATACTTGGCGCGTCCGCCGTATTCGATCACGGCTTTGTCGTGGTCACCCCCGCCCACTTCTTCACCGGGCACGAGCAACACGGCAATACGCAATTTCTTGAGAATGCTCTGCGGCAAATCGCGGCAGATCCACCAAATAGCGGTAATGGAGGCTTTGTCATCGGCAACGCCCGCGCCATGGGCTTGCGTCCCAACCACTTTGAGCGGATACTTTGCGGCATTGCCCTGCGGTTGAGCGGTGTCGAGATGCCCGCAGAGCAAAACGTCGAATTTTGATTGATCCTTAAAATTGGTGGCCAAAACGGCGTGTCCGAAATCTCCCGCATCGGGTCTCGTGACCGTCCAACCGATGCTTTTGAAGCGCTTTTCGAACACATCGCCCACACGATCGACCCCCTCGGCAAAGCCGGTTTTGCTGTCGATACGAACGATTTCGTCCAAATCGTCAAGGAAAGACTTCATCGGAAATGCCGTTGCGGCGCGCGCCGAAAGCGGAATCGACGACAATGCGCCGGCAGACAAAAATGTCGACAAAACAGTACGACGAGTCAGCATGGTTTCTCTCCAAAAGAAGAAGGTTATGTTGTTTTCGGAGCTTAGATTGTATGCCGACGTCTCAATGAGTCGCACCCTATTTTTTGCTTTATTTGCTGTATTACCGACCGATTCGATTTTTTCTTGGTGTGTCAGTTAGAGCCCAAAATCTTTTTGACTTCTTCGGCCACCGCTTCGCCGAGCTTTCGATGTTGCTCTGCCGTCAAATGGATTTGATCCGCTTGTTCGGCATATTCCACCACTGTGGCTGCATCGAAAAAGTAGGCTCCTTTTGCCGTCACAACGGGCTTGACGAGACTCGCCAAAACATCGGACTTGGCTTTTGCCCCCGTAAAGCGTGCGGCAAAGGGACTTGTGGTGAGATTCATCTTGGGCGGCGAGACGATCAGCACTTTGGGTGCCGGAAACGCGGTTTGGTCCTGCCACTCGGCTTTTCTGACGATATCCGTGAGTCTGCCCAAAGACTGCGCA
>JAUNOJ010000378.1 GCA_030531135.1 Sutterellaceae bacterium
ACAACCGTTTCGAGTTCTCCGACCTTCGCGGTCAGTGGGGCTTGACTCAGGATGAAAATCAATCCAATCCGACCATGAAGTACATCCACAACGCCCTGCCTTTGGCAATGCGCAACGGATGGATTCTCGTGTTAAACGAAGCTGACCTTGCCTCTCCGGGCGAGCTGTCCGCTTTAAATGACGTGATTGAAGGCCGTAGCCTTTTGATTGCTGAAAACAAGGGTCAAGTGATTAAGCCCCATCCGATGTTTCGTCTGATCGTTACCGGAAACAGTAATGGTGCAGGTGATGACAGCGGCCTTTACCAAGGCGTTCAACAGCAAAATGTTGCCGCTATGGATCGCTACAGAATGCTCAAAGTCTCCTATCCGACACAATCGGTAGAAGAGGGCATCCTTGCCAACGTCGCTTCCGGTATTCACGCCACGATTCGCTCGAAAATGTGCCAATTTGCACAAGAGATGCGAAAGGCGTTTACCGGGGCAAATGGCGTGGCCGCTTCCATTTCGGTTCCGTTTTCTACACGCAGTCTGGTGAATTGGGCGAGCACCGTACAGTTCTATATGAACTCGTCGGACACCCCCTTGAAGCGTTCTTTGGAGCTTTTCTTTCTCAATAAGTTAAGCGCAGAAGAATGCGAAGCAGCCAACTCCATTGCCGTTGCCGTTTTCGGCCAGGAATGGAACGCGAAGGCTTAAATCAAGTCAACCGACAAAATCCACTTTCCCTCGGGGATACATTTTGCCCCGTAGGGGTCAATGTGTGTCCTTGAGGTTTTTTCTTAAAGGACATACAAAATGACAACCCAAAACAGAGTTTTCGCCGATCAGGCTCAGAAAGAAGCATTGCAGTTTAGCCCCGTTGCCCGCATGGCCGAGGCGCTGAAGATTGACTACAAGAAGTTGTGGGGGATCTTGAGTACGACGTGTTTCAAACCTGAAAAGAACGGCGTTCCCTTTAGTGACGAAGAAAAAATGTACGTCTTGATGATCGCCGAACAGCTCGGAATCAACCCGATGCGTCGCGAAATCTGGGCGTTCAGAGGAAAGAACGGCTCCGTTCAACCCATCGTTTCCATCGACGGTTGGAAAGCCATCATGTTGCGTCAGCCGAATTTCGACGGTTATCAAATCACGTATTCGGACAGCAAGGTGAAAGTTTCCGATCTTGGAGAGTTGCCCGAATGGGCCGAGTGCACGATTTGGCTTAAAGGTCAGAGTCATCCGACCGTTGAGCGCGTGTACATCCAAGAAGTTTTCGTTTCGTCTAGTCCCGTTTGGCGCAAGTCGCCTCGTTTGATGTTGCATCACCGCGCATTGATTCAAGCCATCCGCTTCAGCTTCCCCGTGACAGGCATCTCCGATGTCGGCGTCACGGACGACGGTGACGTGATTGATGGCGAAGATTTGGTCAATGAACGCAGTGATCGCACGGCCATTGCCGACACGCAACCCGCGCGTCAGGCAGCGCCCGCCAAGCCCTTGCAGTTTGAAACCGAAAAGCTTGATGCGCTTGCGACCAAGGCCATTACGATGGCCCGCCAGCGCAACGACTATAGCGGTGCTTTCATGTTTGCCAACAAACTTGAAGGTGAGGCACGCCAATACGTGCTCGCTAAGGTTCAAAAAGCCAAGGACGAGGATCAGCACCAAGCTATGCAGATTGAAGAGACTTTAAATGAGGCTCCGATGGATGCCGACTACGAAGTCGCTGCATAACGAGCGAAGCGTTTGATTGCCTACGGTGGGTCATGCCTTTTTAGTGGCGTGACTCGCTGTAGGGACTTCTTTT
>JAUNOJ010000052.1 GCA_030531135.1 Sutterellaceae bacterium
CTGACTGACAATTGTAAAAAAGTCGGCATCATTACCCAAATACGCAGGCGCCGTGCCTTGTGCGGCACAAATGATCTGACGTTGATTGACCATATCGACGTAACGCCGCAAAGGAGAAGTCGACCAAGCATAGCGAACGACCCCCAAACCGTCATGCGGCCCCGGGCTTGTCGACATACGTACACGACCCATACGTTGACTGCGATAAATGCCTGCCACGCGATGTTCTTCCAGCCATAAACCCCAGGTCGAGTTGGCAAAAATCATCAGTTCTGCCACCAATAAATCCAAAGGTTCTCCGCGCGCGCGCCCTTTTCGAATGATCTTGGCATCTTCGCCTTCGCCATCCAGTTCGATATACCAATCGATACGTCCCTTGACTTCGGGTTTGCCGCGCACTTCTTCGCGCTCTGCCAAACGTGCCTTGGCAAAGTGCCACAAGAAAGTCAATTCTTGGGCCCAGGGCATATCCAAGGTGCCCGCAAGAATCTTTTCTTCGGTCACATCATCGCAAATCTTGTCGTAACGCAAATTGTCGGTAACCGTAATTTTTTCGATGCGCGTTTCGGTCGCCAAAACGCCCATGGTTTCATTGTCGACCGTCACATAAAGCGAAACGCAGGCCACGGTTTTGCCGGCGTCCAAACTGGTAGCCGATACCCACTCTTTGGGCAACATTGTGGTTTTCAGTCCCGGCGCATAAACGGTGGACATGCGCGATCTTGCCACCTTGTCGAGCTCGCTGTCTCGCGGCATCGAAAGAGCGGGAGCGGCAATATGGATGCCGATACGCGTTTTGGTTTCGTCAACAGGCGTGACACTTGCCGCATCGTCGATTTCCGTGGTCGAAGAATCGTCGATGGAAAAGGCTTGAACGTCAGCCGTGGGCAAATCGTCGATATCGATTTCGGGGGCCGGCAGGTTTGCCGGAAAACCGCGCCCTCTCGGGAAGTTTTCCAGATAAAAACTTTCCACATGCCAGCTCCACGGACTCTTGACGCCGCCGAGTTTTAACATCAAACGCAAAGGCGAGAGTCTGCTTTCGGCCGCCGCATCGTTTAAGGCCTTCCATTCGATGCCGTTTTTGTCCGGATGCAACAGTAGCTCGTAGCACTTCTTGCCGATTTCTTCGGGTAAGTTCCCGTCGAGCATTTCGGCCACCATCTCTTTGCGACGCTTTTCCAACGCGTTTTTGCGTGCAACGGCTTCCAAGGCACGATCGAGAATGTCTTTGGGGGCGCGCTTATAGTTGCCTCTGCCCTTGCGGTAAAAGTAAACGGGGTTGGAATGCAAGGCCAAAACGGTAGCGGCTTTATGCACGGGTGTCGTGTCGCCGAAATAGTCTGAGCAAATGGCTTCGTAGCCGAATTCTTCATCGGGCGCGACTTCCCACAAAAAGCCTGCATCCATCGCATCGGCTTCTTCTTTGGCCGAAGCGATAAAGTTGGCGGCTTCCGGTTTGTCAAACGAGAAAAAGACGTGTCCGCCTTTGACTTTGGTACGACGCCCCGTGGGCAACTCCACCTGATAGCTGTTGCCGTCCTGTTTGAGAATATTGCCCGCCTTAAAGGCACCGTCTTCTTCGAAAAATAACTGCATTTTGATTCTTTAGTTTCGTCTCTTAGTCTTGCACCAAAAAGCGCATCACGTCATCGGCATAGTCTGCAAAGTTCGACACCATATGATCGCTGCCGTCGATCACCCAACTCGGGCACGTATCGTAAAGCTTGGCCGATCGTTGCCAATCGAGCACCTCGTCGCCCGTTGTCAAGAAAAGCAATATACGAGAAGCGTCGTCAAATTGCGAAACCGCAATGTTACGCAATTGTTCGGAAAACTCGGGCTTGACTTCAACCGTTCTGTCTGAGCAAAGCAACGTGTGTACGCCGATATATTGATCGACCACTTCCCAAGGCGCCACGGCCGGATTGATCAGCACGGCTTTGCAACCGGTTTCGTGCGCAATCCAAGCTGCATAAAACCCGCCGAGACTGCCGCCGACAACGGCAACCGGCCCCTTCATAGCGGCTTTTCGGAAAACCTCTTCAATGATGCGGCAAGCCTCTTGAGGAGACGTGTTCAAATCCGGAGCTTCAACCTCCCAACCGTAGGCAGGCGCCGTTTTGCGCAACACGGCCGCCTTCATGGAAGCACCCGAAGACAAAAAGCCGTGCAGATAAATGACCGTTCCCGACACAGTCGACCTCATGCGTTTTTCTTGGCCAAAGCATCCAAAAGCTTGGTGCAAATGCCGCCAAAGCCCCCGTTGCTCATGGTCAAAATCACGTCGCCCGGTTTGGCTTCCTCTACGACGGCGTACACAAGCGGCATCAAGTCGCCTGCAAACGTTTGCGCCGTCTCGCCCAAAGACGCCAAGGCTTGTGCCGGATCCCAGGAAACGTCTTTGCCGCGATAGCAAAAGACTTTGTCGGCGCCGGTCAAAGACGCTGCCAACCGGTCCTTCATCGTTCCCAACTTCATCGTATTGCTACGCGGCTCCAACACGGCCAAAATGCGACGATCCGGCCCCACTTTCGTGCGCAAAGCGGCAATCGTTTCGACAATGGCCGTCGGATGGTGGGCAAAATCGTCAATCACCATCACATCGTTTTCCACACCCTTGACTTCCAAACGGCGTTTGACACCCGCAAAGGTTTTCAAAGACGCAATCGCCTTTTCCAGCGACACGCCCGCATCCGTTGCTGCGACGAGCGCCGCCAAGGCGTTTAAAGCATTGTGGTGCCCCGGCAAGTCCATCTCAAGCATGCCCATCTTTTGTCCCTGATGAAAGAGTTCGCGGTTTTCATCAATCGACCAATCCTTGGCATCGTTAAATTTGGCCAAACGACTGTAAAGCCCCTTTTCGAGCACGCGATCCAGAGCAGGACAATTGCCGTTGGCAATCACCAAGCCCTTTCTCGGAATCGTTCTGACCAAGTGATGGAATTGCTTTTCGATGGCAGCCAAGTCTTCAAAAATATCGGCGTGATCAAATTCCAAATTGTTGAGAACGGCCGTTGTCGGACGATAGTGCACGAACTTGCTGCGCTTGTCGAAAAAGGCCGTGTCGTACTCGTCGGCTTCGATCACAAAGTGTTTGCCTCGCCCGAGCTCGGCCGAGTGGCCGAAACCTTGCGGCACGCCCCCGACCAGATAACCGGGCTCAAGCCCGGCTTCGCGCAAAATGTGCGTTACCAAAGACGTCGTGGTCGTTTTGCCGTGCGTGCCCGCCACGGCAATGACGTGACGACCCTGCAAAATGTTTTCGCTCATCCATTGCGGACCCGACGTATAAGGCTCGCCCGCATCCAAAATGGCTTCCAACAAGGGGTTGCCGCGGCTCACAGCATTGCCGATCACCCACAAGTCGGGGGCGATCGAAAGCGTTTCTTCTTTATAGCCCTCGGTCAACTCGATGCCTGCTGCACGCAACTGATCGCTCATCGGCGGATAGACGTTGGCGTCGCTTCCCGTGACTTTGTGCCCGCTTGCCACAGCCAACTGTGCGACCCCGCCCATAAACGTGCCGCAAATTCCCAAAATATGAATGTGCATGATCCACTCGATCCTTAAAATGGTGCCTGAGATTGTACCCGCGAGCGCCTTGTTTTCGTTAACCGAAAAGCGCTTTCTCACTCCGACGGATTGGCCTTATGTCACAAAACGACCGACTCAAAACCGAAATTGCCCAAGCGATTGCTCAGCGCATCGCTTTGGATTGTTGCGACTGGCAAACGGCTCGCACAAGCACCCTGGACGACGTGCGTCGCTCTATGGGCAAAATTCCCGCCGTTTCAATGCCCTCGGCCGGCGAAATCGAAAGTGCCGTGCGTCAATGTTTTGCCATCTACGAACCCGAAGCTCACGCACAGGTTCTGGCTCACAAACGCCTCTGGGCCAAACGGATTTTGGAAAGGCTCTCTGACTTTGACATTTATTTGACCGGTGCCGTTTTAAACGGATGCGCCAATGCCGAGTCCAATATCTGTTTTGCGCTTTTCACCGACGACGTCAAAAGCGTGGAAGTCGCTCTGATGGATGCCGGCATCGACTTTGAAGTCGTAGACCCCTTGGGCGGCCCCATGCCCGAGCCCGTCGAGTGCCTCGGCTTTTTGATCCGGGATCGGGAAAATCGTCTGACCGAAGGTGTTCGCATCGACATCTACGAGAGCTCTGCCAAAAGCTGCAATCCGTTTAAACGAGCCCCTGACGCATACCAACAACCGTGGGAAGCTTCGGGACGAGCCGATCTGAAAAAACTCCTCGAAAACGTGCATTTTGGCGACTGATACCTGCAAAATGCGCAAAAAAACCATCATCCTCAAGGATGACCCTCTCCACAACGGCCCTTCGCAATACTACAATAAAGGCTGTAGATACCTTCGAAAGAAGACAATAAACACAAAAGTAGGACAAATTAGGCTCAATTAAACACTTTTGAACGACCGAGCCGCCAAAAGTCGTCCGAAGTTTGTACCGAATCCTTGTTTGGCTTCGTTCGTGAAGCCGATTTTTGTGAGATATTCCGCCATGGACCTTCGCAAATTAAAAACTCTGATCGATCTCGTTAGCGAAAGCGGTGTTGCCGAATTGGAAATCACCGAAGGCGAAGATCACGTCCGCATTGTCAACCGTCAGACGGCTGTCGCCGCTACTGCCGTTGTTCCCGTTTCCGCTCCGGTTGCCCCCGCTGCCGTCGCCCCCGCTCCGGCAGTTGCCGAACCCGTAGCACCGGCCAAGGTCGAAGGCACCACGATCAACTCTCCGATGGTGGGCACGTTCTATCGTTCGCCGAGCCCCGGCGCAAAACCCTATGTCGATGTCGGCCAGAAGGTCAAAGCGGGCGACACGGTCTGCATCATCGAAGCCATGAAACTTCTTAACGAAATCGAAGCCGAAACCGACGGCGTGATTCAGGAAATCTTGGTTGAAAACGGCGCTCCGGTCGAATTCGGCCAACCCTTGTTTGTCATTGCCTAAGTTTGATTGTCATGAAAGCCGCCTGAAAACTTTTTAGGCGGCTTTCGTTGCAGACACGAATCGGAATCGATTTTATGTTTGGAAAAATTCTCATTGCCAACCGCGGCGAAATCGCGCTTCGCATTCAGCGCGCATGCCGCACCTTGGGCATCAAAACGGTTGCCGTACACTCTACGGCAGATGCCGACGCCATGTACGTGCGTTTGGCCGATGAAAGCGTATGTATCGGCCCGGCCCAATCTTCGGAAAGCTACCTCAATATTCCGGCCATCATTTCGGCTGCAGAAGTCACCGATGCCGAAGCCATTCATCCGGGTTACGGTTTTTTGTCGGAAAACGCCGACTTTGCCGATCGTGTGGAAAAAAGCGGCTTTACCTTTATCGGTCCGCGCGGCGACACCATTCGTCTGATGGGCGACAAGGTCAATGCCAAGCAGGCCATGCTCGAAGCCGGTGTGCCGTGCGTACCCGGCAGCGACGGCGAACTGCCGCAGGAACCTGCCGAGATTCTGGCCATTGCCCGCAAAGTGGGCTATCCCGTTTTGATCAAAGCCAGCGCGGGCGGCGGCGGTCGCGGTATGCGCGTGGTGCGCACCGAAGCAGCCTTGATCAATTCGGTCAACATGACGCGAACCGAAGCCAAGGCCGCGTTTGGCTCCGACAAAGTCTATTTGGAAAAGTTCCTGGAAAATCCGCGCCACATCGAAATTCAGGTACTCTCCGACAATTTCCAAAACGCGATCTATTTGGGCGAGCGCGACTGCTCCATGCAGCGTCGCAATCAAAAAGTGATCGAAGAGTCTCCTGCTCCCGGCATTCCCCGAAAATTGATCGACAAGCTCGGACAGCGATGTGTCGAAGCCTGCCGCCGTATCGGCTATCGCGGCGCAGGCACCTTTGAATTCCTGTATGAAAACGGCGAGTTTTATTTCATTGAAATGAACACGCGCGTTCAAGTCGAGCATCCAGTGACGGAATTTGTCACGGGCACCGACATCATTCAGCAACAAATCCGCATCGCCGCCGGCGAACGCTTGACGTTGCGCCAAAAAGATATCGTTGTCAAGGGTGCAGCCGTCGAGTGCCGCATCAACGCCGAGGACTCCTTTACGTTCCGTCCGTCTCCGGGCAAGGTGACCCTCTGGCATATGCCGGGCGGCCCGGGCGTGCGTCTTGACAGCCACGTCTACGCCGGCTACACCGTACCGCCTCACTACGACAGCATGATCGGCAAGCTGATTTGCTATGGCGACACGCGTGAAGAAGCACTGGCGCGCATGCGCGTGGCTTTGTCGGAAACCGTTGTCGACGGCATCAACACCAATATTGCATTGCATCGCCAGATTTTGGCCGATGCCGAATTCAATTTAGGCGGTACGAGCATTCACTATTTGGAAAAACGCTTAAACGAATGGCGTCAAGCCCGTAAGGAGGTTAAGCCCGATGTTGCGTGAGATCACAATGCTGTGCGATGAGCGCACGGCCGAAGCTTTTGGCGATTTAATGATGGACGCCGGCGCCATGAGCGTCACCATCGAAGACGCCGATCGCGACAAGCCCGACGAACAACCGCTCTTTGGAGAGCCGGGGCTGGAGCCCGAAACACTGGCCTGGAGCCGCTCTCGCCTGACGCTTTTGGTGGCTGCCGATTTTGACGCCGTCACGGCCGCGGGCATTGCCGCACGTGCTTTGGGCATCGAAACACCCGCCATCGAAAAAGACGAAGACGTACCCGATGAAAACTGGGTGAAGTTGACCCAAGCTCAGTTCGGTCCTACGAAAGTCAGCGACAGAATGTGGATCGTGCCGAGCTGGAACGAGCCGCCCGAGCCCTCTGCCATCAATATCCGCTTGGATCCCGGTGTGGCATTCGGTACGGGTTCTCACCCGACGACGCATCTGTGTCTAAAGTGGCTTGACAGCAACGTTACCGAAGGTCAGCGCGTATTGGACTACGGATGCGGCACCGGCATTTTGGCCATTGCCGCCGCCAAGGTCGGAGCCAAAGAAGTCAAAGGCACGGATATCGATCCGCAGGCCGTAGAAGCTGCTCAGGTCAACGCCAAAGAAAACGGCGTTGATGCTCGCTTCGTTTTGCCTGACGGTCTTGCTGCCGAAACCTTCGATGTGGTCGTAGCCAATATCCTGTCCAACCCCTTGAAGCTTTTGGCTCCGGCCCTCTTGGGACGCGTGGCTGCCGGCGGTCATTTGGTTCTCTCGGGCGTTTTGGCCCGTCAGGCCGAAGAAGTCATCGAGGTCTATCGCAAGGCCGATCCTGCCATCAAGCTCTCGGTTTGGGCCGAAGAAGACGGTTGGGTCTGTATCGCTGGTCGTCGAGAATAATTCGGCGGTTTGACAAAGACTCGGTGTTTTCCGACATCGAGTCTTTTTTGTTGTCCGGCGTTTTTTGCGCGTAAACACTTGAGTCGAGCTAAGCAATTTTTCCTATTAGCCGCTAAAATCATTCGATTCGACATTCGTCAAATGGCGGTACAAAATTTCCGTTGTTGATTGTTTTTAACTAGTCCGAACTTCTACCGGTAGATTTATGGCTTTTGTTACTCGTTGTCCTTATTGCGGCGCCGTATGGCTTTTGCCTGACAAGGACACCGCCGAACGCGGACCCGTGCGTTGCTCCTCATGCAACCATAGTTTTGATGCAACGCGCGCTTTGCTTTGCGTCAACGATGCCGCGTTGCCGAATCTGCCCGAGTCGACGTTGCCCAAGGCAAAAAAGACAGACGATGCGCTTGTTAAGCCCGAGGCCGATCCTGCCGAGGCGACATCCTTTGCACCGAGCTTTTCTAACAAGCGTCAAACCGAGAAACCGGTCGCAACGTCCATTGCCAATCACGTTGCCCCCGAGCCTACCACTGAAAAAACGGCTCCCGTACAAAAGTCGATACCGGTGCCGGATCCCAAACCCGAAGTGCCGACGCCGGCTGTTGCCCTCGACCAAGCTCCCGTCAAGCCTGCCGCCGCAGACAACGGACTGATTCACGTCAAGCGTAGTAACGAACCCAAACTTTCGGCCGTCAGCGGCGCACTGCAGGAAAGCTATCCGGGTAAAACGGAGCCGTCTTTACACATTGCCGATATCGGTCAGAAGAAAGAACCCAAGCTTTCCGGCGTCTCCCCCTTGACGAATAAGCCTAAGCAGACAGACAACACGCAATCGTTGGGCAAAATCGTTCCGCTCGAAGATGCCGACCCCGAAGTTCGATTGGTGACATCTTCGGACGATGAAAGCGTGCATCCGGCCAAACCGTCCCGAAGCTATACCGGCATCGTCAGCGTTTTGTTGGCCGTTATTTTGCTTTCAATCCTGGCAATCGTTTCGGCCATCGTTTTCAATCAAAAGATTCTTCATGCATTCCCGCAAACGCAGGAAGTCTTCATGCAACTTTGCGGCAAGATTCCTTGCCCGGGCTTTTACATCGCGCAGCCCGAAGCTTTTGTCGTGAGCAAAACGACCTTGCGACCGGTGGACGAATCGGGCAATTACACGCTTGACGTCACACTTGTCAACGGCTCGAATTTCGCTCAGGCTGTTCCCTGGCTTGAGCTCGAATTGCTCGATGACAACAACGGCTCTTTGATGAAGCGTACCATTACGCCTATGGAGTATCTCAACGATCCTCAGACCACCAAAAGCATCCCGCCCAATCGTTCTTTAACGGTTCGCGTGAGTTTACAAACCAATGTGACGTCGGCGCGTTGCGTCGTCAAACCCACTTATCCAGAAAACAAATAACGAGGAGTTTTTCTCATGGCAACCATGATCAGTGGCTCGATCGCCTACGACAATATTCTTTCTTATGCCGGGCGCTTCAGCGATCACCTGATCGCCGAAAGTTTGGATCACATCAATTTGACTTTTGTGACCGAATCGATGACCCGCAATTACGGCGGCTGCGCCGCCAACATCGCCTATGCATTGAAGATGCTCGGCGGCGATCCGGTTGTGGTGGGGGCCGTGGGCACCGACGGCAACGATTACTTGTATCGTTTTGAAGAAGCAGGCATCAAAACCTCGGTTGTCAAATTCAACGACTGCTACACCGCGCAATGCTTCGTGACGACGGATACGACGGGTTCTCAGTTGGCCACTTTTAATCCCGGCGCCATGCAACGCGCGCACCAAGCCCCCTTCCCGACGCAAGAAAAAATCGACTTCGCTTTGGTCGGCCCCGACGGCAAAGAAGCGATGATCGCTCGTATGAATGAGTGCGTGGAAAAAGGCATCCCCGTTTTGTTCGACATCGGTCAGGGTGTGTCGCTGTTTAACGGCGACGAAATTCGCGACTTGATTTCCAAGGCTACTTACATGGCTGCAAGCGCCTATGAGATCGAACTTATCGAACGCAAGACCGGTTTGCGTCCCAAGGATGTGGCTGCGCTCGTCAAGGCTTTGATCGTCACGTTGGGTGAAGACGGTTCGTGCGTTTATGTCGACGGCGAAATCTATGAAGTACCGGCTAGTCGCGTGGACAACGCCATCGACCCGGTGGGTGCGGGTGACGCTTATCGCGGCGGTCTGCTTTACGGTTTGACCCGCGGCTGGGACTGGGTCAAGTGCTTGCGTGTCGCAAGCTGCGTTGCCGCCTTCAAGGTGCAGAGCATGGGTGCTCAGAACTACAAGTTCGACACCGAAGCTCTGAAGGCGCGTTACGAACACAGCTACGGTGAAAAGCTTGATATCTAATCGATAGTCAACGCTGCATACAGTCAAACGGGCGACTTGTTTTTGCAAGCCGCCCGTTAATTTTTCAAAGATTCGATCGATTATGCGACGCGTGTTTTCTGCAATTTGTCGCGCAACAAAATCGCTGCCAGATTCATGGCAAAGACCAACAGCACCAGGAGTAGACCCGTGCCGTACTGCATGGGACGCGTCTTTTCGATTTCGGTGCCGGCCGTTGCCAACACATACATGTGGTAAGGCAGTGCCATGACCGAACTCATCACGCTGTCGGGAAGTTTCGGCGTGTAGAAAACCGTTGCGGTAAACATCACGGCAGCGGTTTCGCCGGCAGCTCGAGCCACTGCCAAAATAGCCCCCGTCAAAAT
>JAUNOJ010000379.1 GCA_030531135.1 Sutterellaceae bacterium
TGCGTATGGCCGCTTTGATGAAGATTCGCTCCATTTTCGTTTACACCCACGACTCGATCGGCTTGGGTGAAGACGGCCCGACGCACCAGTCCATCGAACACGTGGCAAGCTTGCGCTTGATCCCGGGTGTGGACGTCTGGCGTCCGGCAGATACCTTGGAAGCCGTGGTGGCTTGGGCACAGGCCATTGAGCGCAAGGATGGGCCGAGCTGCATCGTTTGCTCTCGCCAGAACGTGACGTTCGTCGATCGCGACGAGGTCGATGCCGATGCGATTGCTTGCGGCGGTTATGTGGCAGCCGAAGCTCCGGCCGGGGCAGACAAGGCCGAATTGGTGATTGTGGCCACGGGTTCCGAAATGGAATTGGCCATGAAGACGCGCGCATTGTTGACGGCTCAAAACGTGCAGGTGCGCGTGGTTTCCATGCCTTGCGCCGATGCGTTCGATCGTCAGGATGAAGAATATCGCAAGAGCGTGTTGCCCGAAGGCTTGCCGGTACTTGCCATCGAAGCCGGTGTGACGGGTCTGTGGCACAAGTACTTTACGGGCAAGGGCGACGTCGTCGGAATCGATACCTTCGGCGAATCGGCACCTGCCGGCGTTTTGTGGAAGCACTTCGGCTTTACGGTCGAACGTTGCGTTGAAAAAGCTTTGGCTCTCATCGGCCGATAAGAACAATTGAACTAGGAGAAGAAACTCATGACTATTCGTGTTGCCATCAACGGCTTCGGTCGTATCGGTCGTAACGTCTTGCGCGCTCACTATGAAGGCGGCAAGCAGCATGATCTCGAAATCGTCGCGATCAATACTTTGGGCTCGGACGAAATCAACGCGCACTTGTTGCGCTTTGATACGGTTCACGGTCGTTTTAACGCCGAAGTTTCAACCGACGGTCCCGATTGGTTGGTCGTCAACGGCGATCGCATCCGTATGTTCTCCACGCGCGACCCGCGTGAAATTCCGTGGGGCGAATACGGCGTGGACGTTGTGCTCGAATGCACGGGCGCCTTCACGAGCAAGGAAAAGGCTTTGGTGCACTTGGAACAGGGCGCCAAGAAGGTGTTGATTTCCGCTCCGGGCAAAAACGCCGACGCCACCGTCGTGTACGGTGTCAACGACGACGTGTTGACAGCCGATATGACGGTTGTTTCGAATGCGAGCTGCACCACCAACTGCTTGGCTCCGGTTGTGGCTCCGCTTCACAAAGCTATCGGCGTGGAACGCGGCCTCATGACCACGATTCACTCCTACACGAACGATCAGGTTTTGACCGACGTTTATCACAAGGATATGCGCCGCGCTCGTTCCGCCACGCACTCCATGATTCCGACGAAGACCGGTGCTGCCGCCGCCGTCGGTTTGGTGTTGCCGGATTTGAACGGCAAGCTCGACGGTTATGCCGTGCGCGTTCCGACGATCAACGTGAGCTTTGTGGACTTGACCTTTGTGGCTTCGCGCGATACGACGGTCGAAGAAGTCAACGCCATCATGAAGGCCGCTAGTGCCGAAATGAAGGGTGTGTTGGGTTACAACGACTTGCCGTTGGTGTCGATCGACTTTAACCACGACGCACATTCCTCGACCTTTGACGCCACGCTCACCAAGGTTTCGGGCGGTCGTCTCGTGAAGGTTTCGAGCTGGTACGACAACGAATGGGGCTTCTCTCATCGCATGCTCGATACCGCTTGCGCCATGATGGCTGCCAAGTAATCGGTTAAGATACATGGACGCGAAAGGGCGCAACCGTTTGACGGGATGCGCCCTTTTGAGAATATTTTTGCGGGATCGG
>JAUNOJ010000380.1 GCA_030531135.1 Sutterellaceae bacterium
TCGGCCACTTAATCCAGCTTGCCATGCCGGAAGCCTATGGCGTGGCGAACTTCCGCAGGGAGAGCCTGCCCATACTACCGCCCGATTTCCAACTAATCCCCCGTCAGGTGAAAGCGGAGAAAGGTTACAAGGCAGACCCCGGTGTGCTGAAACAGTTGAAAGTGATAAAGGAAGTGTTCGATAAGTGCGACCGGATTATTGTCGCCACCGATGCCGGGCGTGAGGGTGAGCTAATCTTTCGCTATATCTTCCATTACCTGAACTGCCGTAAGCCCTTTGTGCGCCTGTGGATAAGCAGCCTTACCGACAAGGCAATCCGTGAGGGGCTGGATAACTTGCAGCCGGGAGAGCGTTACGATAACCTTTACCTCTCTGCCAAGTCCCGCAGCGAAGCGGACTGGCTGGTGGGGATAAACGCCACCCAAGCGTTGAGCGTAGCCGCCGGGCAGGGGGTGTTCTCGCTGGGGAGGGTGCAGACACCCACGCTCGTGATGATATGCAGCCGCTATTTGGAGAACAGGAATTTCGTACCCGCCAAGTTTTGGCAACTCAAAGCCCATACCGCCAGCGAGGGAATAAGTTTCACCGCCCAATCGACCGCCAAGTGGGAACAGCAGCCCGAAGCCATAGCCGCCCTGCAACGGGTTAAGGATGCAGGGCAGCTTGCCGTGAAATCCGTAGAGAGGAAAGAAGCCAGCCAAGAACCGCCGCTTTTGTACGACCTTACTACGCTGCAAAAGGAAGCGAACACTAAGCTGAATTTTTCGGCTGACAAGACGCTTTCCATAGCGCAAAGCCTGTATGAAAAGAAAGTGATGTCCTACCCGAGAACCGGAAGCCGCTATATATCGGAGGACGTTTTCGATGAAATGCCGGAGCGTGTCGCCCTGTTAGGGCAATACCCCCGCTTTGCCGGGTATGCCGCCGGGCTGGACGGCACACCCCTGAACCGCCGCAGCGTGAATGACGGCAAAGTGACCGACCACCACGCCTTAATCATTACCGAGAACCTGCCCGGCGAACTCACCAAAGACGAGCGGGCGGTTTACGAGCTGGTAGCCGGGCGTATGCTGGAAGCCTTTTCGGGCAAGTGCGTGAAAGACGTTACCACCGCCGTACTGTCGGCGGGAGATACCGACTTCACGGTGAAAGGGTCTGTGATAAAATCAACAGGCTGGCGTGCCGTGTTCGGCGAGCAGGAAACGGGAGGTGATGAAGAAGCCGCCAGCCTGCCACCACTCCAAGAGGGAGAATATTTGCCACTCTCCGGCGTGGATCTGCTCGAAAAGCAGACCAAGCCGAAACCGCTGCACACGGAAAGCAGCCTGCTTGCCGCAATGGAGAACGCCGGAAAGGAACTGGAAGATGCCGAACTGAAAGCCAGCCTGAAAGATGCCGGGATAGGCACGCCCGCCACCCGTGCGGCGATTATCGAAACGCTGTTCGCCCGCCAGTACATCGTGCGTGAGAAGAAGAACCTTGTGCCTACCGACAAGGGGCTTGCCGTTTATGGGATTGTCAGGGACAAGAAGATTGCCGATGTCGAAATGACGGGCATGTGGGAAACCGCCCTTGCCAAGATAGAAGCGGGCAGCATGGATGCCGACACGTTCCGGAAGGGCATCGAGGTGTACGCAACGCAAATCACCGCAGAACTGCTATCGGTGCAGCTATCTGTTGCTACTGGTGAAACCTGCCCCTGCCCGAAATGCGGTAGCGGGCGCATCCTGTTCTACCCGAAAGTGGCGAAGTGTTCCAACGTGGACTGCACG
>JAUNOJ010000381.1 GCA_030531135.1 Sutterellaceae bacterium
TTTGCCTGCTCCCACTGTAACGCGCGGCGCGCCGAGGCGGCCGCGCGTTGTCGGCTGAAAGCCCGATTCTTCAGCCTATGCTGTAACGTACGCGTTCGTGTACGGCGTTACGTTACGGTAAAAAAAATAAAAGTCGTTATCTCCCTCCTTTGGTTAAGACCGTCGGCAGGTGCTTCGGATCCAAGAAGGGCACCAGCTTACGGATGGTGTCGGCGCTTGCCTGCGCTTTGGCTACATCGGTCAGCACCTGATCCCGATCCTTTCTCAACTGCTCGATTTCTTTGCGTAAAGCCGAGATGGTATCCTGAGCCTCCTGCAATGCGCCTTGCGCATGTGCAAGGTCGCTTTGCAGTTGCTGTTCGCGCACGTGGGCCTCGGCGATCGTCTTGTCCTTGAGCTCGCCTTCGGCAAAAACTTCGGCGGCGACTTCCGTCAGCTTTCTGGCTTCGTTGCGCTCAAGCGCGATACGGTCGTCGGCCGCCTGACGGATTCCCTCGATATGCGTTTGCATGATCTGTCCAGATCGTCTTCAAGATTGCTTCCCCGGCCTTGCTTTCAAAGCCGCTAGGTAAACTGCCTTCGACTTGTAGTTGCCCGGCTTTCCACTCCCTTACCGCTTCGCCAATCGTTTCCATCGAGCCATGGTTGCCGATTCGGGCACGGATGACTCGATATGGCGGGATTGGCTGATTTTCAGCCGTCACTTGCTGCAACAAAGCTTTAACGGCTTCTCGTACGTTGATACTTTCCATTTTTACATCCTTTCTTGTGTAACGTAACGCTGTACACGAACGCGTACGTTACAAATGATTCAGTGCTGCCGTGCTTTCAATCATCGGCAAATTTTCGGTGGCATCCAACTGTTTTTTGATGGCGGCTTTGTTGCTCTCGCGCAATCGGTAACTGTCGCCTTGGATCGTCAGTTTCGTGCAGTGATGCAACAGGCGATCGAGGATTGCCCACGAGGTCGATGAGCCGTTAAAAACACTGCCCCATTCGGAGGGCGCCCTGTTTGCCGTAATGATGATGCTTTTGTGCTCGTAGCGACGCGTTACCAACTGAAAGAGCAGGTGCGCGGCTTCGTTGCGTATCCCAACTCGTCAATGATGAGTAGCTTGGGCTTATTGAGCTCCCGCAACTTGGCCTCCAAGGCGTCGTCCTTGACTGCCTTTTCCAAAATGGCAACCAAAGCAGCGACGTTGTAGAAACGGACGGAATGCCCGGCCAGAATAGCCAGTTGCCCGAAACCGACTGCCAAGTGGGTTTTGCCTACGCCCGGAGGACCAAACAGAGCAAGGTTTTCGCCGGCGGCTACCCAATCCATACGACTGGGCTCTCGGGTCTGCCCCGGATCAACTGCCGGTTGGGCTGACAGATAGAATCCTTCGATCGTACGATCAAACGGAAAGTGAGCCGACATCATCGCTTGGCGGATACGGTTGGCATTGCGATTCTCAATTTCCTGCCCCAAGACAAACTCCAAAGTTTCACGCGGCGTCAGCTTGGCTTTAGTTGCCTCTTCAAGCAATGCGTCGGCGCGATCGCGCGTATTGGACAGCTTCAGGCGTGAGGCCATTGTAATGACAACGGCATTGCATTTGTTCACCGGTATTGTCATGCCGTGCCTCCTTTTTTCCATCCGACGATTTCGTCATAGATGTCGGGATTATTGACGCTGAGGCCGGAATCTCCACCTTGCTGCATTCCGAAGGTTTCGTCCCGATCGGTTGACATCTCTTGCATTTCGGGGTTAAATGCATCGGCGGT
>JAUNOJ010000382.1 GCA_030531135.1 Sutterellaceae bacterium
TCGACGATATGCAAACGGGGGAAACGGGGATCTGTCTTCACGATAACGCTCCTTAACGGTTATTCGGTCAAAAGATGCCGCAAAGTCGGCATCTCGAAACAAATTTCAGTCAACTCCAAAGTGTATCACCGCCTAGGCAAAGGTGCCTAGAAATTGCCCCAAGCTCCGGACTTGGGGCAATCGGACGTTAACGGCAACGGTCAGAATTTGTGCAGTAGACCGGTTGTGAGCATCACCTGGTTGAAACGATCGACGGTATTGAGCAATTTGTCGCCCGCAGAGTAGGAGCCGCCTGCATAGAGTTGCGTTTTTTTCGTGAAGTAATAGTAGTAAAGAACGCCGCCTGTCCAGGCAGAGCCTTCGGTATGTTTCATGCCGGCGGATTTACCTTTCCATTTGGCATTGAGGTAACTGGCCACAAAACTGATGTAGTGGGACTGATACGGATAGCCGAAACTTAAGAAAGCAACGGATGTGTCCATGCCACCGGCACTTTTGTTGTAGTTGCCTGTTCCACCGGCCTTGTTGACGATGGCCCCCATATCCGGAACAGCCCCGATTTGCCAATCGTCGAATCCTTTGTAGAGAACCAAAGCGACTTCGGGGCCGCCGAAGTTGTAGTTGCCGACGAGATGGATGCCTTTGGTCGCGTTCTTTTCAGTGTAGCGGGGATCGTCGGCCTGAGTGGCATAGCTCAAGTTGATGCCGAAGCGCACCTTGTCACCGACCCAACCGGTGCCGAGCTGGACGACGCGGTCGCGATCTTCCCAATCGTATGCCTGTTCATTGGCTTCCGCACCGTTGGAGTAAAGGCCTTCGATGAAAAAGCCTTTTCTAAACGGTGTGGAAAAGGCTATGAGATTGTCGATGGACGCCAAATTGAAGGTGATGCCGGCCGGAGCCAAGCCTGCCAATTGCGAGCGCGTTGCGTTTGCGCGCAAGCGCGCATAAAAGGAGTAAGGCGAGGTGGCAGCCGTAAAGTTGGGCATGCGACCGGCAGTAAATTCGATGTTTTCAGTGCCGACAAAAATGCGCGAAACAGCATTAAAACCGGTTCCGGAACTGCCGAATGCTCCGGTGTCGAGCGCGATGCCCGATTCAAGCTGAAAGCCGGCGTACCAACCGTTTCCGAGGTCTTCGCGCCCCTTAAGCGCGACTTTGGAGTCGAGCGGAGTTTCCTTCCAGCCGCTCATACCGAGCTTACCGCTTTTTCCGCCCTGCGCATCCGTGTAATACAGACCGGTCACGAGAGTGCCGTAGGCTTCGAAAGTTGGTTGTGCGAAACAAAGAGGGGACGCCGAAGCGGCGATAAGGGTTGCGGCAAGCGCAACTTTAGGATTGGTCATGATGTTCTCCAGTGGTGTTCTTTTTTAACCATGGACTGAAACATCGAACCTTCGGAAACGATCCCGCCTCGACAATGACGTCGATAGAGTGCGGAACCGCACCGAAGATGGGCCGGAACGGTGTGGTACAGCCACGCACGTACAATACACGACAAATAAGAAAATAGTAAGCTGACTAAATATATTTTTGTCAAAATGCATGAAGCCGTTGCACAACGGAAACGCAGCACATGAGCTTTTTTACATACATCTTGCAAAAAATTCGTGGCCATATTGCACGGCATCGGCGTCTATAATGACTAAAAAATGACGAGCGAATCGGACAGAGGTTTCGATTTGCGGCTCTTTGTCGTTTTGTATCGGAGTTTTAATGATGACTGTACGCACCGTTGTCTTGGTTTTGCTGAGTAT
>JAUNOJ010000383.1 GCA_030531135.1 Sutterellaceae bacterium
CTGTAGGTGGAAATGATCTTCATCGCTGTCTCTATACGCTATGGGCTCTGTGCTGAATTAAAAGTGTCAGAGAATGATATAGAGAAAAATTGACTTCGTCAACCCCCGCTTGACCCCGCACTTACGAACGGGGTGCGCGCGGGACTTTCGGTCAAATCCCATGCACGTTGATACCCGGCCATCAACTTCATGAAGCCGAAGTCGTAGCTTGCGCCTAAAAACAGAGACGTCGGATTGCCTCCATTGTTTTCGGCCTTATCACTCGCAACCAAAACATCTTGCTCAACGCCGATCATCAAACCGAAATTTCCGCCTTTCCAGTCGACGCTACCGCCCCAGAAGCGCTTATTGTTAGTCCACTCGAAATCTTCATCGTAGCTTTCATTCAAAGGCACAGCCAACTGAACCGTCGTTCCTGCAAACGTTGGAGAGCAATAAAACACGGCATTGTCGATACGCGCCCCCTTGAGGTGTTGTTGTTCTTTTTTAGCCCAAACATTCACCTCGACACGGGCAATCGCAATCTGACAAACTCACTTTACACCGAGCGCAAAAGAATATTTCCGTCCTTTATCTCAAGTTCGATAGATCTCGTTTCTGTCAATTGAAACCGTATCTTTAGGAAGCCCCACCACGGCCGACACCTGGCTTTCGTAGTAGGCAAAAAGCCCCTGCATGGCCTTGGCGTACCACTCCAAGAAAATACGCACGCGCTTCATGTGCCACGCGTCGCGGCTTGCGACAATAAAGCACTCCACCGGCGGATGGAACCACCCCGGCAAAATGGCTACGAGTCTGCCTTCGAGCAAGTCTTCGTAAATCTGCACCAAGGGCATGTCAACGGCCACACCCATGCCTTCCAACAAGGCCGAACGAATGGCCAAAATGTCCGTGGAGCGAATACTGGCGGCAAAGTTGATCGGCTCACAGCGATTGCCACGCCACAATTCTTTGGTTTCGGCTCGCACCGGCCCCGTGTAAATGAGCCCGGTGTGAGAACGCAGACTCACGGGATCCAGAGGCATACCGTGCCTGGCAATATAGTCGGGGCTTGCCACCGGCAGATAGACGTTGCGCCCGCGGCTCATGTAGCAAAGACCGGGCAATGTGGGCTCGCCCGTAATCGTTGCCACGTCGCAAAGGCCCTTTTGCACATCGGCAGGTTTATAGCCGCTCATGATTTCAACGGTGATTTCGGGGTGCATTTCCTGAAAGCGCTGCAACAAGGGCGTTAGGCGTCTGGCGGCAAAGCCCGGCGCCGACGACAGGCGAATGTTGCCTGCCAGAGCACTGTTGTCATCGAGCAACTTTTGCATTAAGGAGTCGTGCGCTTGGACAATAGGCGTCATGCGCTTGACGACAAACTGACCGTTTTCGGTCAATTCCATCGGACGGGAATTGTGGCGAATGAGTTCGCACCCAAGCGCTTTTTCCAGCCCCGTGATGGCACGAGAAATTGCCGAGACATCGACTTTGAGGGTCTGCGCCGCCATGGTCAGATTCCCCGTTTTGGCAAACGCCAGGAAATATCGCCAAGAACACAAGTCGTTGATTTTAGACATCGCACTCTCCGAAAATGCGGGAAAACCCGTTGATATCATTGAGTATTTTAGAGAAGTTCTCGGCTTGTACTTTGCACATTACGCAAAATAATTTTGCGCAAAACGTTTTGATAACAACCTCAAAAGTCGGAATACTGCACCTATCGAAAACTCATGCGGTCGCAAAATCGCTTTTTTGAGGTA
>JAUNOJ010000053.1 GCA_030531135.1 Sutterellaceae bacterium
ATTCCACTGCAGGGGGCAACGCGCGCCGGGGCCTGTTAACTTTCATGAAAAAAACGGCACCTGAAAACTTCACCGAAGTGAACTTCAAGGCACCGTTTTTACTGTGGTTATCTACCGCAGTCGGGCGATCAGTGGCGCAGACGACGAATATAGGCGAGCTGCGCGGACAATGCCGCCATAGTGGCTTCGAGCTTGGCGATATCCAAATCGCTCTGAGCCTTGGCACGGCTAAGCTGGGCCTCTTCGAGAGCCTTCTTGGCCTTGGCTTCGTCCAGATCCTTGCTACGGATTGCCGTATCGGCAAGCACCGTCACACGATCGGGTTGAACTTCAAGGATGCCGCCGGCAACAAAGATGCTCTCATCGGCACCGTCTTCGGTCTTGATGCGAACGGCACCGGGACGAATACGGGTAATGAGGGGCACGTGGCCGGGCAGAATACCAAGTTCACCTTCCTGACCGGGCAGTGCAACAAACTTTGCATTGCCGGAGAAGATTCCCTCTTCTGCGCTGACGACGTCAACAAAAATCGTAGACATAAGTTGCTCCGTTATATCGGTACTTCACCTCTTTGTGTGCGGCGCCCGAAAGAACGCCGCACGCAATCGGGGAAAATTACTTGATCGTCTTGGCCTTTTCGAAGGCTTCGTCAATCGTACCGACCATGTAGAACGCCTGTTCGGGCAACATGTCGCATTCACCATCAACGATCATCTTGAAGCCGCGGATGGTTTCCTTCAACGGGACGTACTTGCCGGGAGAACCGGTAAAGACTTCGGCCACGTGGAAGGGCTGAGACAGGAAGCGCTGAATCTTACGGGCGCGGGTAACGGCGAGCTTGTCTTCCGGAGACAATTCGTCCATACCGAGAATGGCGATAATGTCGCGCAATTCCTTGTACTTCTGAAGCGTTTCCTGAACACGACGTGCAACCGTGTAGTGTTCTTCGCCGATGATGTTGGGGTCGACCTGACGGCTCGTGGAGTCAAGCGGGTCAACAGCCGGATAAATACCCAAAGCGGCAATATCACGGCTCAAAACCACGGTGGCGTCCAAGTGGCTGAAGGTCGTAGCCGGAGACGGGTCGGTCAAGTCGTCAGCAGGCACGTAAACGGCCTGAATAGACGTAATGGAACCGGTCTTGGTAGACGTAATACGTTCCTGCAACTTACCCATTTCTTCAGCAAGCGTCGGCTGATAGCCCACAGCGGAAGGCATACGGCCCAACAAAGCGGACACTTCGGTACCGGCCAAGGTGTAACGATAAATATTGTCGATGAACAACAAGATATCGCGACCTTCGTCACGGAAAGCTTCAGCCATGGTCAAACCGGTCAAAGCAACGCGCAAACGGTTGCCCGGCGGTTCGTTCATCTGACCGAACACCATTGCCACCTTGTCGAGAACCTTGGACTCTTCCATTTCGTGGTAGAAGTCGTTACCTTCACGGGTACGTTCACCGACACCGGCAAACACGGAGTAACCGCCGTATGCCTTAGCAATGTTGTTAATCAATTCCATCATGTTGACGGTCTTGCCCACACCGGCACCGCCGAACAGACCGATCTTACCGCCCTTGGCGAACGGGCAGATCAAGTCAATCACCTTGATGCCGGTTTCCAACAGGTCAACAGACGGGCTCAATTCGTCGAACTTGGGAGCTTCGCGGTGAATTTCGCGACGTTCTTCTTCGCCGATGGGACCCGCATCATCGATGGGGCGACCCAACACGTCCATAATACGGCCAAGGGTCTTGTGGCCGACCGGGACGGAAATCCCCTTGCCGGTCGACGTGACCTTCATGCCGCGACGCAAGCCTTCAGACGAGCCCATGGCAATGGTACGAACCACGCCGTCGCCGAGCTGTTGCTGCACTTCAAAGGTCAGGCCGACTTCGGCCAAGGAGTTGCCTTCATCCTGTTCAAGAACGAGGGCGTCGTAAACCTTCGGCATCTGGTCGCGGGGGAATTCAATATCCACCACAGCGCCGATGACCTGAACGATTTGTCCGATACTCATGAGTTAATCCTCGGTATTCAAATCCATTAAGACACGGCGGCGGCACCACCGACGATTTCGGTGATTTCCTTCGTAATGCCGGCCTGACGGGTCTTGTTGTAGACGAGCTGCAATTCTCCAATGAGCTTCTTGGCGTTGTCCGAAGCGGCCTTCATGGCCACCATACGGGCAGACTGTTCGGAAGCCATATTTTCTGCAACCGCCGAATAAATCAAAGCTTCGACATAGCGCTTGAGCAATTCGTCGAGCACGGTCTGCGCATCCGGTTCGTAGATGTAGTCCCACGAATAGGCGCGCGGCTTTTCCCCAAGCGATGCGAGCTTTTCGGCGGAGAGCGGCAAAAGCTGCTCAATCACCGGCTCCTGCTTCATCGCGTTGATAAAACGCGAGTAAGCCAGATACACTCGATCGACCTTTCCTTGTGCGTATGCATCCAACTGCACACGGATGGCGCCCAAAAGGCGTTCCAACTGAGGACGGTCGCCGAGTTGCACCACCTGACTGACGATTTCAAGACCAGCATGTCCGCAGAAGGCAACGGCCTTATTACCGATTGCCGTGACCTGCAGCTGCTTGCCTTCTTCGCGAAGTTCGGCAGTCTTATGGAGAACTTGACGCTGAATATTGGTATTCAACGCGCCAGCCAAACCCTTGTCGGTGGTCACCAAAATCATGGCGTCCTTACCGACGGATTGGGCGTGCTTGACGAGGAACGGATGGTTGTAGCTCACGCCCGAGCTGGCCAAGTGCGCAATGATATTGCGAATCTTGTCAGCATACGGGCGGGCTGCACGCATACGGTCCTGAGCCTTGCGCATCTTCGAGGCCGCAACCATTTCCATCGCCTTGGTGATCTTGCGCGTATTTTGTACGCTCTTGATCTTGCCGCGAATTTCCTTAGTACTAGGCATTTGGTCCTCTCAGAGTATTAGCGCTATTACCAAGCGCCGTTCTTCTTGAACTCTTCGATCGCAGCCTTCAAGGTTGCATTGTCTTCCTTAGACAATTCCTTCTTGGTTTCGATACGATCGATGAGATCGGCATTGTGCTGCTGCAGATATTCGCGCATGGCACGTTCGCACTTCAATGCGTCCTTGACGGAAACGTCATCGAATGCGCCCATTTCCACAGCAAACAGCGTGATGGCTTCTTCCCAAACCTGAAGCGGCTGATACTGGGGCTGCTTCATCAATTCGGTCACCACACGGCCGCGTTCGAGCTGCTTGCGGGTAGCTTCGTCAAGGTCGCTAGCAAACTGTGCGAAAGCGGCCAATTCACGATACTGAGCCAAAGCCAAACGAACACCGCCGCCCAACTTCTTGATGACCTTCGTCTGAGCTGCACCACCCACACGAGACACCGAGATACCGGGGTTGATAGCGGGACGGATACCGGCGTTGAACAAGTCGGTTTCCAAGAAGATCTGGCCGTCGGTAATGGAAATCACGTTCGTCGGAACGAAGGCGGTCACGTCACCGGCCTGCGTTTCAATGATCGGCAAAGCGGTCATGGAACCGGTCTTGCCCTTGACTTCACCCTTGGTAAAGCGTTCGACGTATTCCGGATTCACGCGAGCTGCACGTTCGAGCAAACGGCTGTGCAAGTAGAACACGTCACCGGGATAAGCTTCACGTCCCGGCGGACGACGCAAGAGCAACGAGATCTGGCGATAAGCCCAAGCCTGCTTGGTCAAATCGTCATAAACAATCAAGCTGTCCTGACCGCGGTCACGGAAGTATTCGCCCATGGTAGCGCCGGCGTAGGGAGCGATGTACTGCAATGCGGCCGATTCCGATGCCGTAGCGGCAACGATGATCGTGTATTCCATTGCGCCATGCTCTTCGAGCTGACGGACCACGTTGGCAATCGTGGAAGCCTTCTGACCGATAGCGACATAAACGCAGATCAGGTCCTTGCCCTTCTGGTTGATGATCGTATCGATGGCAATAGCCGTCTTACCGCACTGGCGGTCGCCAATGATCAATTCGCGCTGACCGCGACCGATCGGAATCATGGCGTCGACAGACTTCAAGCCGGTCTGAACAGGCTGGCTCACGGACTGACGATCAATCACGCCGGGAGCGACCTTTTCAACCACGTCGTATTCTTCGGTCTGAATCGGGCCCTTGCCGTCGATGGGCTGACCCAAAGCGTTCACCACGCGACCGATCAAAGCCGGGCCGACGGGCACAGACAAAATACGACCCGTCGTCTTGACGGTATCGCCTTCCGAAATGTGCTCGTAGCTACCGAGAATAACCGCGCCAACCGAGTCACGTTCCAGGTTAAGGGCGAGGCCGTAAGTGTTGCCGGGGAATTCCAGCATTTCGCCCTGCATCACGTCATGAAGACCGTGCACACGGCAAATACCGTCGGTAACCGACACGACGGTACCTTGGGTACGGAGATCAGCGGAGACCCCGAGGCCTTCGATACGCTGCTTCAGCAGTTCGCTGATTTCACTAGGATTAAGTTGCATTCTTGAGCTCCGAAATTTATGCGGTGAGCGCCGCCTGCATCTGCGCAAGACGAGCACGAACGGATCCGTCCAAAACCTGGTCTCCGACGCGGATACTCACGCCGCCGATCAATGCCTTGTTAATGGTCACGATCGGGTTGAGTTTCACGCCCGGGAACTTGTTGCCAAGTTTCTGGAGCAGTTGTTCGACTTCTTTCTTGTTAAGCGCGTAGGCGGACTCGATGTAGGCGTCAGCGACACCTTCGGATTCGTTTTTAAGCGCACGGAACTGCGCGGCGATCTCGGGCAAAGCACAAAGACGACCGTTTTCGATGATTGTACGCAGCAGACCGATCAATTCGGCAGGAGCATCCTGACCGATCGAACCGGCAAGCAGCTCAAACATCTGATCATCGGTGACCTTGGGATCATTGACCAGACCGGCGACTTCTTTTTCGCTTGTCACTTGGCTGAGAACGTCTAACGCGTCAGCCAACTGTGCAGCCTGCGCAGTGGTCCCGCGTGCAACGAGAGCCTTCCAAAGGCCCTGAGCATAGGGACGTGCAATCGTCGAAAGTTCAGCCATGATTAGAGCTTAGCCTTAAGTTGTTCAAGCAACTGAGTATGGACGGACTTGTCCACTTCACGAGCCAAAATTTGCTGAGCGCCAGCAACAGCCAATGCGGCAACTTCATCGCGAAGTTGTTCGCGAGCGCGCTGCATTTCCTGGGCAGCTTCGGCCTTAGCGTTCGCAATGATGCGATCGGCTTCAACCTGAGCCTGCTCCTTGGCATTCTCAACAATCATAGCCCCGCGCTTTTCGCCGTCGGAAACGATCGTCGTTGCACGAGCACGTGCTTCAGCTTCGATTTCCTTACCCTTGGCCTGTGCTTCGGCAAGAGCTTCGGTGCTCTTGTCAGCAGCGGCAAGACCTTCGGCGATCTTGTTTTGGCGTTCTTCGATCGCACGGATCAAAGGCGGCCAGATGAACTTCATCGTAATCCAGCAGCCGATGAAGAACACCACCATCTGTACAAACAGTGAGGCATTAATGTTCATTGTCAACCCCGTTATGTCGATGCCCTGTCAAGATCCTCGGATCTCTGGCGAGCATCGACGTCGTCAATAAGAAAAAGACGGTTTCAAACCAATTTCAGAAGTGTCTGAAATTAGCCGACGAACGGGTTAGCAAAGGCAAACATCATGGCCACACCAACGCCGATCAAGAAGGCGGCGTCGATCAAACCGGCGAGAAGGAACATCTTCGTCTGAAGAGCGTCCATCAATTCGGGCTGGCGGGCAGCGGATTCAAGATACTTCGCACCCATGATAGCGATACCAAGGCAGGCGCCCATAGCGCCGAAGGCGATGATAAAACCACAAGCCAGGGCAACCATAGCAACGTTGGTCATTGCAAACTCCTTAAGTTTTCCAAAATGGAATGAAAGAAAAAAAGTAAAGGTAAAGGAAAAATTAACTGTTAATGGCCTTCATGAGCCTGACCGAGGTAAACCAAGGTCAACATCATCATGATGAACGCCTGTAACAGCACGATCAAAATGTGGAACAGCCACCAGCACAAGCCAGCCACGATCTGCCCGAATGCGCTCAAGGAACCGCCGACAGCACCGAAAGACAATGCATAGCCGCCCAAAAGAGCAATCAGGAAGAACAGCAGTTCGCCTGCGTACATGTTACCGAAAAGTCGCATACCGAGACTAACCGTCTTGGCGATGTACTCAACGATATTCAGAGCACAGTTGAAAGGACGCAAGAGCCAGTGATTTCCGAACGGAGCCGAGAACAGCTCGTGGAAGAAACCGCCTGCACCCTTGATCTTAAAGCCGTAATAGATCATCAGCACCAAAACGCTGACCGAAATACCCAACGTACCGTTCAAGTCGGCCGTGGGCAACGGACGCAAATAGTGCACGCCGAAGAAGCCGGCGATCCAAGGCAATAAGTCAACCGGGATCAAGTCGATGGCGTTCATCAAGACGACCCAAACAAACACCGTCAAAGCACAGGGTGCAATGAAGGTTCGGTCGCCGTGAACAATGGATTTACTCTGCTCTTCAACCATACCGACGAGCATTTCGACGGCGCACTGAAGCTTGCCGGGAACGCCGCTATGCGCCTTCTTTGCAACGCTGTGCAGAAGGAACAAGCCGATAAAAAGCATCAAAACAGAGAAGATGATGGTGTCGTAGTTAACGACCGAGAAGTCGACAATAGACGACATATCGCCCGAGCTGTTGTGCTTCAAATGGTGAAGCATATACTCGGTTGCGGTACCTTCGCTAGCCATAACCAATCCTTTGGTCTCAGTGTTTAATAAAGATTAGGACAAACTGGCCGAAGACTGCTGCAATAATGCCGGCAATCATTGCGATCCAATTTAGATCCTCATAAAACTTTGCCACTAACAAGAATAACAAGCAGGTGGCAATCATCTTGAGGAGTTCCCCGACAATGACAGTCATAGGACGCAACTTGATGCGATTATTCATCGCCACGATGAGTCTGAATGCCAATACGGAGTTGGGGAGTGCAACGCACAAACCTCCGGCCAAAGCCGACAGGGTTGCATCATTTCCCGCAATGAAAAATGCCGCAATCCCTGCAATAAGGACAAGCGCATATTGCCAGACGACGATACGTCTCAATTGTTCTTGGTTCATACCGCCTCAAACACCCCTTTAAACGGCCTAATTTTACGGATGAACACACTTTTTAACAAGTGGCTTTTTGAATTATTATCCCTACTTACTATTGAGTATTCACCCGTTTTCAACCCTTAGATTTTCAGGCTTCTTTGTTCGGTGCCAATTTGGCAATGATCGAGTCGAGATCGTCCAAATCGGCAAAATCGATCACTACCTGACCGCGACCTTTCTTGCCGTAAACGACACGCACCGGTGCACCGAAAGATTCTGACAATCGTTCATTGAGAATCTGATCGTCTCGGCTGACCTTGGTTTCCTTTTTCGGCTTCTTTTCCTTTGCCTGTCGCGTCAGCATTTGGATTAACTTTTCGGTCTCTCTGACGGACAATTGTTTGGCCACGACTTCGTTGGCAACCTGAACCTGATCGACACCTTCGAGAGCCAAAAGCGCCCTGGCGTGCCCCATCTCGATTTGCCCCTTAATGAGCAATTGCTGCACCATGGGTGTCAGATTCAGCAAACGTAATAAGTTAGAGGTAGCCGAACGGCTGCGACCGATAGCGTCGGCAGCTTCTTCATGTGTAAAACCGAACTCGTCGATCAAGCGTTTCACGCCGGCGGCTTCTTCCAGTGCATTGAGGTCTTCGCGCTGCATGTTTTCAATAAGCGCCATGGCCAATGCATTTTTGTCGTCAATCGTTCTGATAATTGCAGGAATCGTTTTTTTGCCGATCGTTTTCGAAGCACGATAACGGCGTTCGCCGGCAATGATCTCATATCGTCCGCCTTGGATCGGGCGAACGATAATCGGGCTAATCACGCCTTGCAATCGAATGGAGTCGGCAAGCTCATTGAGTTTTTCCTGTTCAATAAGAGAACGCGGTTGATATTTGCCGGGCTTAAGACAACTCAATTCGAGTTCGGTGACGACTTCCTGATCGGCTCCCGGAGCGCTCGTTTCGTTTTTTCCCGTCGTAGCTGGAACATCGTCACCGAGCAAGGAACTCAAACCTCGACCGAGACCTCTTTGTTTTTTTGCATTCGTAGATTTTGCGACTGCCATTGATTTACTCCTTGTTTTCAAACTCTTCTTTCACTCGCTTGATCAATTCGCGACCAAACGACAAATAAGCTTTTGCGCCTCGGCTGGTTTTGTCATAAACAATTCCGGGCTCCCCGTAAGACGGAGCTTCGGCCAGTCGAACATTTCGCGGAATGACGGTGTCAAAAACGCGATCGCCGAACGTTTCTTTCAGTTGATCGCTGACCTGACGTTGCAGCGTAATGCGTGCGTCATACATGACGCGAAGCAGACCGATCACTTGCAACTGCTGGTTTTTGTTGTGCCGCACGCGCTTGACCGTATTGACGAGATCGCTCAGTCCCTCCAATGCAAAATATTCACACTGCATCGGAATGATGACGCCCACTGCACAACACAATGCATTGACCGTAATCATCGACAAGGACGGAGGGCAATCGATCAAAATAAAATCGTATTGATCGGAAACTTCGTCCAAAATTTTCTTGAGTTGACGGTCGGGTTCCTTTAATTGCATCAGATCAAGTTCGGCAGCCGACAACTCGCGATTGGCGGGCAGAATATCGTAGCCGCCGACTTCACTGCGAACGACAACATCTTTAAACTCCGCCTTTCCGATCAGGAGCTCGTACATTGTGAGTGAGCACTCACTTTTTTCAACCCCAGACCCCATCGTCGCATTTCCTTGTGCGTCCAAATCTACTAGAAGCACTTTTTGGCGACGTTTTGCCAATGCAACAGCCGTATTGACTGCCGTCGTCGTTTTGCCGACGCCCCCTTTTTGATTTGCAATACAAAATATAAATGCCATTATTACTGCACTCCCAGATCAATTTCTTTTAATTCGGCAAAGTAGCCCATAACGCGGAAAAACCATTCCAGAATGTTGCCACGCCCAAGCAGATCAAAATAAATGAGAAAATTCGTGCGATCGCATCGGCGCCGGCCGCGCCGACAGCTCTTGTCAGGCGATCGGAATATCTATAACACACCCAAACCAACAAACAACTCAAAATAACACCGAGAATGGTTCCGACAATATCGCCCCAATCTCGCGGCGGATTCGCACCGAAGGCCACTGCAACCGAAATAGCGCCAGGGCCAGTTGTCAAGGGCAAGGTGAACGGATAAAAAGCCATTGTCGCCAATGCTCTTGCACTTTTGGGTTTGGCCGACATCGTCGTTTCATCGCTTGGCGGGGCGTTCAAAGCCTGCCAACCGGCGCTAAACAGGACAATACCGCCTGCCACTCTCAAAATTTCAATGGATATGCCGAAAAAATTCAAAATAATGCTTCCGGCATATAAACTCACAAACAGCACTATCGTTGAGTAAAGCGCAATCCGGTTGGCCATCCCGGCTCGCGTATGTGCATCCACCCCGTTGGTCAATGTCAAAAAGAACATTGCACCGCCAAAAGGATTCAGCACCGGTACCAACGAAGAAAACATGAACAAAGCCATGCTGTAAACGTTAGACAATTCAGTTTCCAACATTTCTGATTCACCCTTTTTGAGTTTGCTACAAGTTTGATTTCTTCTGCAAAATCAACAAATTTCTTTCAAATTTTCCTTGTGCAATATCC
>JAUNOJ010000384.1 GCA_030531135.1 Sutterellaceae bacterium
GGGCTTAGGCTACATCCGTATTTCCCAGTTCCAAGAAAGAACGGCTACCGACGTTGCGCAAGCCATCGAAGATCTCAACGCCAAAAAACACGTCAAAGGCATCGTTTTGGATCTGCGCAACAACCCCGGCGGTCTTTTAAATGCTGCTATCGGCGTTTCCGCAGCCTTCCTACCTAAGGACGAATTGGTCGTATCCACCCGTGGTCGCAATGCCGAAGACGAGCGCAAATTCTCGGCAAGTCTGCGCGACTATGCCACTGGCAAAGGCTACAAAGACAATATCGCCACATTGCCTGCCGTTGCAAAAACGGTTCCTGTCGTCGTTTTGATCAATTCGGCTTCGGCCTCGGCTTCCGAAATCGTGGCGGGCGCCCTGCAAGACCATAAACGCGCCGTCATCATGGGCACGCGCTCTTTCGGCAAGGGCAGCGTTCAGACAATCATGCCGCTGCGCATGCACAAAGACGAAACGACCGGCATCAAGATCACGACGGCTCGCTACTACACGCCCTCCGGACGAACCATTCAGGCCAAAGGCATTACGCCCGATATTGCCGTTGACGACACGCCTGAGGGCAACTACCCGTCCTTTACCGTACGAGAGGCCGATTTGGCCCACCACATTGAAGTAGACGACAAAGATGCCAAGGGCAAGAAAACCGACAAAAAATCGCAAGCCGACGACTTCGACGCGATGAGTGACGAAGAAGTGAAAATGCCCACGTTGCGTTACCTCTTCGGCGACGAAAAAGATTTCCCGTTGCAGCAGGCACAGGCTCAGCTTCTGGGTAAAAAAGTTATTACGCATGAAGAAACACAGGCTAAGTTAAAGGCTCAACGCGAAAAGGAAAAAGCTGAAAAAGCCAAAGCCAACAAAGCCCAAAACAAACAAAGCGAAGACAAAAAATAAATGACGACAACCGATCTCACCGGTCGCTACTCGCGCCACAAGCTTTTGCGGGAGTTGGGCGACGAAGGTCAAAAACGAATTGAAAAAACGCGTTTCTTGATCATCGGCGCCGGCGGCGTAGGCTGCCCCGCCGCTCTGTGTTTAGCCGAAGCCGGAGTGGCCGGCATCACGATTGTCGACGCCGATGCGGCCGACGTCACCAATCTTCCGCGCCAAATCCTGCACACGCCTGCGCGTGTCGGTATGAACAAAGCGCAAAGCGCCAAAATCGCACTCAACGAACTCAACCCCGATGTTGCGGTCACGGCCGTCGATCGTTGGGCAGACGATGTGCTTTTGTCCGAACTTGTGCAAGACGTCGATATCGTTTTGGATTGTTCGGACAACTTCAAAACGCGCCACGCCGTCAACCGTGCGGCGCACGCGGCGCACAAGCCCCTGATCGTCGCCTCCAGCGTGCGATTTAGTCTACAGATTGCGTTCTTTGATTTTTCTTCCCACGAAACGCCCTGCTATCAGTGCACGTTCCCGGAAGACGAAGAAGTCGACGTCAAGGCCGCGGCCACCGGCGTTTTTGCACCGGTCACCGGCATTTCGGGCATGATTGCCGCAGGCGAAGCGCTCAAGTTTGCCGCCGGCGTCCGTTCTCTGGCAGGCAAACTTTTGGTGATCGACACCCTGAATTGGAACACCGATCTCTTTGCCTTGAGTCCGGATCCCGACTGCCCCGTTTGTAACGACAAGCACTGATCGGCTTACTGCAAACGTCCCCAATACAGCGTAATGGCATTGCCCTCGCCGAAGGTTCGGCCCGCAACCAAGTAAATCG
>JAUNOJ010000054.1 GCA_030531135.1 Sutterellaceae bacterium
GCCTGCCAACGCATCCTGAAAGTTGCGAATCGTCCAGCCGAAAGCGTCGGCGCGCTTAGCCAGCGCCGCCACGCTTTCAAGGTCGGCGGGCGTCATCGCACGAAAAACAACGTCGCTCACAACTTTTCTCCGGCCTTTCGCTCGTCGATTGTCAAAGCCACACGGTTTCTGACGTAGAGCGGTGCGGCCAACTGCGGCGTGGTGACGTCCTTTGCGGCAAACTTGCCGAGAGCCACCCGGGCAATGTCTTCGGCCGTCGTTTCAAAAGCGGCAAAAACCGTCACGCCTTCGGGCACAACAATGGTCTCGGAATAAACGTCCAAAGCTGAGCCTGTGACAGTCAAGGCACCCGTCGTTTGAAGCGTTTCACGGATAGCTTCGGGCTTCACAAGGCTAGCGGCAACAACTTCTTTCATTTCCGTGTCGGTGAGATCGAACACTGCCGTATAGCACTCGTTCATGCGTGCATCGTTGGCAATCAGCACACGACCGCGCACGCCCTCGACTTGCAAGTGCGAAGCACTCGCCTCAAGATTGCCCACCGCCACCACGGCAATATCGGCCGCCCAAGCCAGACCTTGCGCCGTACCGCAAGCGGCACGCAGTCCCGTAAAAGCCCCGGGGCCGGCACCGAAAGCGACGGCATCCAATTCTTTGACCGTCAGGCCGTTTCGAGATAAAACGGCGTCGACCATCGGAATCAAACTTTCCGTATGGCGATTGGTTTCGCGATTGATTTCGACGTCGATTTTGCCCTCGTGCGCCAAAGCTACCGACACGATCGAGGTGGCGGTATCCAAAGCCAAAATCTTGAAATGTTTCGTTTGCGTGTTTGTCACTTTTGTCTTCTACCAAATAACAGTGATGCGCATTGTAGCGGTTCGCACTTACGGTTTTGTCGTTTCTTTTTCCGGTTGCGCCTGATCGTCGACCGGCCCAAGTTCGGCCATGGGGCGATTTAAAGCGTCGGCATCCTTCATCAGCTTCCACCACTCGGACAATTCGCCTGCGGCCGTTTCGGGATTGTTCAAGTCGCTTTTGCGATGAGACACCAAAGAGTTGGTGCCGTTGATTTCAAAGGCCTCAAACGCGCGCATCAAGGTCGTCTTCTGACTGTCGGCCACCAAGACCCAACATTGAATCTTGGGACGGGTTTCGTCGTTGACAACCGCCACATAGTCGTAAAAAGCCAGACGCGACAAGATGCGGCGCGCCGCTTCCGGATGGGTGTCTGCGGCCTCGCACAACTCTTCCACACTCATAATGGGAGAAACGCCTTCCAAGCGTTTGGCCACCAAGGCTTTCAACATCACCAAGCCGGTCAAAAAGTCGTTGCCCTCCTTGTACTGATCCATAAAGCGCCCGGCCGTGAGTTTGGGAATGGTGGCGGTAATGGCGGCTCCGGCAAAAAAGAGAAACCAAGCCACGTAAATCCACAAGACCAGTACGGGCAAAGCCACAAAGGCGCCGTAGACGTTGGTAAGGGTGCCTGCCGTCACATAGTACTCAAACCCTTGTTTGACGATTTGTCCGAAGCCCACCACCAAAAAGCCGCCCAACAAGGCGTGCGACATCGGCACCCGACAATTGGGTACGAGCTTATAAATGAGCGCAAAGCACAACCACTGAAGCACCACCTGCCCCGTGTTGTACAAAAAGCCCGACATCCCGGGATCGACACCTTCCAAGGCCATGGCGGCAAGTTTGCCGGTCATCGTGAGACTTAAACCCACAGCCAAAGGGCCGATGGACAACAGCGCCCAGTAAATGAGCGCACGTTGCGTCCAAGGGCGCAGGCGGTTGACGCGAAAGATGCGATTGACGGTCACAAAGAGCTTATCGATCAAAAGCAGTGCGGTCACGGCCAAACCCGCAATACCGAAGGTGGTGAGCCCAGCGGCGTGGCCGGCCAAATCGCGCAAGTAGCCGATCAACTGATTGCTGTACTGCTCGGGCAGAAAACTCGACCAAATGAATTCTTCCAACATTTGGCGCGATTCGGCAAAACTTGGAAAGGCTGCAAAAACGGCAATGGACAAGGCGAGCACCGGCACGATCGCCAAAAGGGTCGCGAGCGCCATGGACGAAGAAACTTCTGCAAGATCGATTTCCAAAGCACGATCCCGCACAAAGCGCATCAGAGTTTTAAAGCTTTTGACGAAGCCCTTTTTTCTGAGCTTTTCTTCGAAGGTGGTTTTGCGATTTTGCATGTGCGAGTGGCTAAGTGGTGTCCGAACAAGCCGATTTTATCGCGACAGGCTCGCTTTTTGGATGCGTAAGACTTTCGGCAACCGAGGGCTTTGCGATACAATGGCGCATCCCGATTTTATTTGCGAGTCCGATTTTTTGTCGGTGCTCGCTTTTTGGCTTTACTTTTTGCCGGGATTTTTCTCGGCTTTACTTTGAAAAGACAACAAAAACATGCGCGCGCGCCAATTTTTTATCTCGACTTTAAAAGAAGCTCCGGCAGATGCCGAAATCCCCAGCCAGGTCTTTATGACCCGTGCCGGTCTTGTCAAAAAACTCGCCGCCGGCGTCTACTCTTTGATGCCCATGGGCTTGCGCACGGTCACCAAGATCGAAAAGATCATCCGTGAAGAAATGAACGCGGCAGGTGCCATCGAACTTTCTTTGCCGATCGTGCAACCGGCAGAACTCTGGCAGGAATCCGGTCACTGGGCCAAGTACGGTCCCGAACTGTTGCGCTTTAAAGATCGCCATGAACGCGACTTCGTGATTCAGCCCACGAGCGAAGAAGTCATCACCGAAGTGGCACGCTCCGAAATCACGAGCTGGCGCCAGTTGCCTGTCAATCTTTATCAGATTCGCACCAAGTTCCGTGACGAACGCCGTCCGCGTTTCGGCGTGATGCGCGCTCGCGAATTCGTGATGAAGGACGCTTATAGCTTCGATCGCTCGGCCGAAGATGCCGCCGTAAGTTACGACAAGATGTATCAGGCCTATCGCAACATCTTTACGCGCTTTGGGCTCACGTTTAGAGCCGTGCGTGCCGACACCGGCGCCATCGGCGGCTCTCGCTCCCACGAATTCCAAGTCATTGCCGATATCGGCGAAGACGTGATCGCCTACTGCCCGGACTCGGACTACGCCGCCAACATCGAATTGGCAGAAGCCGCTTCCGTGTTGGACGGCCGCAAATCTGCAACCCAAGAATTGGTGAAAAACGCCACGCCGGGTAAAGAAAAGTGCGAAGACGTGGCGCCCTTCTTGGGCATCGACCTTTTAAAGTGTGTCAAGAGCATTGTTTTGGCAAGCGACAAGTTTGACGAAAAAGGTGCACCCCTGCCCGCTCAGATCGTGCTGTTGCTGCTGCGCGCCGATCACGACTTAAACGAAGTCAAGGCCGGCAAGTTGCCCGAACTCAAAGAGGGTTTCCGTTTTGCCACCGAAGCCGAAATTGCCGAGCACTTTAACGGTGCCAACCCCGGCTCTTTGGGCCCGATCGGCATTCGTGACGATGTCGTCGTTTATGCCGACAAGACCGTTGCCGACATGAGCGACTTCTGCTGCGGCGCCAACGAAACGGGTTTCCACTACACGGGCGCCAACTTCGGGCGCGATTTGCCCGAACCCCAGGTTGCCGACTTGCGTAACGTCGTCGAAGGCGACGTGTCTCCCGACGGCAAGGGCACGCTTCGTTTGCAACGCGGTATCGAAGTCGGTCACGTGTTCTACTTGGGCACCAAGTATTCGGAGGCCATGAACGCCACCTATTTGGACGAAAACGGCAAGCCGCAGTTCTTGGAAATGGGCTGCTACGGTATCGGTGTGACGCGTGTGGCGGGTGCTGCCATCGAACAATGCCATGACGACAAGGGCATCATTTGGCCGGACGCTATCGCTCCGTTTGAAGTCGTGATCTGCCCGATGAACTACGCCAAGAGCGAAACGGTGCGCGAAGCCGCCCAAAAGCTTCACGACGAACTCGCCGCCTTGGGTGTGGACGTCATTTTGGACGACCGCGACGTGCGTACCGGCTCCATGTTTGCCGACTGGGAATTGATCGGTGTGCCGCATCGCATCGTCGTGGGCGATCGCGGTTTGAAGACGGGCGAAGTCGAATACGCCTGCCGTCGCAATTTGGACGCCAAGGAAATGTTGCCGGTAGCTGACGCCGCCAAGATCATCGCCGATCGTATCGTGCGTTAATCGACACTTCCTCTGAAGTACTTTCAGTGCCCTTTGCATTTTTACATGCAAAGGGCATTTTCTTGCGCTTTTTGACAATTTCCGAGTTGACCCTTACCCAAGCCCGCTTTTGGATTGCGTCAATATTTCTTCAAATCCCGCTTTTCAGGCAGTGCGCCGATGCTGTAGCATTCCGATCCGTCTTATTGTTTTCCCTGATTTCCTTTCTATGACCGACTGGTTTGTCAACAACACGCGCGGCATTTTGATTTCCGTTGCGATTGCCTTGGCGGGCATGCTGATTTCTCACGTCGTGGGCGGCCCTGCCGTCCTGTACGCCATGATGATCGGGCTTGCCTTTCATTACTTGAGCGAAAATCCCAACGTTCGTCCGGGAATGGAATTTTGTATCGGACCGGTGTTGCGTATCGGCGTGGCACTTTTGGGCGTGCGCATTACGGCAGAAGAACTTTCTCACCTAACCCCTTTGACCTTGGCCGTGATCGTGGGCGGCGTCTTTGCCACCATCGGCTTTTCGGTGTTGATTCGTCGCTTGGTCGGGATGGAAAAAGGCGACAGCGCCTTGGTGGGCGGCTCGGTTGCCATTTGCGGTGCCTCTGCTGCGATTGCACTGTCGTTGGTGATGGACAAAAAGCAGCTCAAAGAACAAACGCTTTTGGCCGTGTTGGTGGTGGTGACCGTAATTTCCACCGTGGCCATGCTCCTTTACCCGTTGATTTTGGAATTTACGCCGCTCTCGGGCTCGGTTGCGGGTCTTGTTTTAGGGGGCTCCATTCATGACGTGAGCCAAGTGGTCGGTGCCGGCGCCATGATGGGCGAAGACGCGCTTGCCACGGCCACCATGACCAAGATGTTGCGCGTCGCGATGCTCGTGCCCATGATTGTGATTTTTGCCTTTGCCTTTAAGCCCAAGGCCGAAGAAAACGACGGGGAACCCAAAAAATTCAATCTCATGCGCGTGATTCCCAAGTTTTTGATCGCCTTCGTGATTTTGGCTGTCGTCAACGTCATGGGATACATTCCCAAAGAAGCCGCTTCCTACCTCGTAGAAATTTCGCACTTTTGCGTGTTGGTGGCGATTGCCGCTTTGGGCATGAAGACGTCGTTGTCGCGTCTTCGTACGGCGGGCGTTACCGTTTTGTACTTGTTGACGATCGATACCGTTTTCCTCTTTATCTGGGTTTTGGGCGGTATTTGGCTTGCTCAGCTCGTGTAAATAAAACTAGAGAAAAGCCCCTAAGACAACAAACGACGACAATTCGTGCAAAAACATCCCGCGGACAGTCGCAATACTAAGCATTTTGTTGTACATTTAGGGGGTAGAATTTTCGATACACGTCGGCACGGTGTTTTGACCCCGGTTTCAGGCACCGACGGGTCGGTGTGTGCCCGAGCACTTAGCTCATAACGGAGAATAATTGTGGAATCTTTAAAGCCCCTGGTTCGCGTGATTGATGACGACGACGCAATGCGTCGCTCTTGGGCATTTTTGATTGAAGGTGAAGGCTGGGACGTCGTCACCTATTCCGATGCTTTGGATTTTATTTCCTCCAACGACTTTCAGCGCCCGGGTTGCTTGGTGCTTGACGTGCGTATGCCGCGCATGAGCGGTCTTGAGTTGCAAGACAAGATGCGCGAGTTGGGTGTGGATCTTCCCATCATCTTTATTTCGGGTCACGGCGACATCGATATGGCCGTGCGTACCTTGAAGATGGGTGCCGTCGACTTCTTGCAAAAGCCCGTGGACGATCAGCGTTTGTTGACCGCCATCGGCAATGCCGTGATGAACAACCTCAACCACCGTCGTACGGAATTGGAATTGTCCACCTTCCGCTCCCGCTTGGAACAGTTGACCCAGCGCGAACGCGAAGTCATCCGTATGGTGGCCCACGGCATGAGCAACAAGCAGGTTGCCGAAAACCTCGGCATCAGCGAAAAGACGGTTCAGGTGCACCGAGGCTCGGCTTATCGTAAGCTCGATTTGCACAACGCCGCCGAAATCGCACGCTTGCTGTTGCGCTCGGGCGATCCGCTGTAAGAACTAGAGCACTGAAAATCAATACGCCTGTCGTATATTTTTGACGTGTGTCACAAGGGACGATATATCTTTTTTATCGTCCCTTTTTTGCGCCCAAACCCTTGAGCTTAATCAAATCTTAAGCCTTGCCAAGAATCCGTTTTCGGGCAAAAATACGCCCCGCTTGAATAAAAACCGTGCGCGAAACGTCGATTCCCCGATCGTCGTTTCGACCCCAACGCACAAAAACAGGAGATAAATCATGAACATGCGTTTGTTCGTTTTGGCTGCCGCCGGTGCAGCCCTCATGGCCGGCTCTTTGTCCGCCGCCCCCTTGGCCGATCGTCACGTCGGTCGCGCTGTCACGTGCGACAAGTGCCACGTTCCCGCACCGCCCACCGTCAAGTTTGAAAACTGCTTGGCCTGCCACGGCGGCGCCGATGCACTCGTTGCCAAGAACCCGGTTCACGCAGCTTTGAAGAGCGGCGCCAACTGCGGTATGTGCCACAAGGGCCACAAGGAATGATGATCTTTTGAGCCGAGCCATTCGGCTTTAACTCTCAAGTTCGCGAACCCGAATACGACTTAATGCGTGTTCGGGTTTGTTTTTGTTTCGCGATTGCGACGGCACCGTTACAATAACGCGGTTGTTTATTTTGTTTCGAAAGCAAGTTTTATGAGCTTACAGCTGCGCAATTCTTTTCTGTTACTGATTACGGCCACCATCTGGGGCTCGGGCTTTGTGGCTCAGGCGCTCGGCATGGAACATGTCTCGCCCTTTACCTTTACTTGGGCGCGATCCATCATCGGCGGGCTTTTTCTTTTAGCCGTTATCCCCTTTTTGGACACGGTGCGCGCCAAGCGCGATCCCCAAACCGTCACCGGTAAATCGGCTTGGAAAAATCCTTTGGTGTGGACGGGCGGCATTGTATGCGGGACGGTACTTTTTATTTCGGAGTCCTTGCAGCAGTTCGGACTTTTATACACTACGGTGGGCAAGGCAGGTTTCTTAACGAGTCTATATATCGTGATCGTGCCGATTTTGGGTATCTTTGTCGGACGCAAAACGGGCTTTCTCGTTTGGATTTCGGTGGTGATTGCCGCTATCGGTCTTTACTTTCTTTGTATGCCGGCAGGAAGCTTTTCTTTGGCCATCGGCGACTCCCTTGTTTTGGCCTGTGCCCTATCCTTTAGTTTTCATATTCTGGTGATTGATCGCTATGCGCCCTTGGTCGATTGCGTGCGTATGAGCTGCGTGCAGTTTTTCGCGGGCAGCCTCTGGGGCTTTATCCTGATGATGATCTTCGAGCCCCCGACCATGGAAGCGCTGCAAGCGGCGCTGCCGGCCATGCTCTACGCCGGCATCATGAGTAACGGCATTGCTTACACGCTTCAGGTCATTGCGCAAAACGGCGTGCATCCGACGCTGGCTTCTTTGATCATGAGTTTGGAGAGCGTGGTGAGCGTCATCTGCGGGTGGCTCATCATGAACCAGGCATTGAGTGCCAGAGAGCTTTTCGGGTGCGTTTTGATGTTGGGTGCTATTGTTTTGGCGCAGTTGCCGGTGCAAATGGTTAAACGACTGCTCGGAATCGGAAAGCGGTAAGTTCGACGGCATTTATACCGACAGGAGCCGATGGATCGACGCCATCGGCTCTTTTCTTTGCGCTGTGCATTGCAACGAACGTTTGGGCAGAGAGATACGCAGATAATGCTCGCAGACTCGTCACAGCTGCTTCTGAGCGCATTTTGAGACGGATGTGCAAGGCTCGGTCAAAAGGCAGGCAAAAATTGCCTTGCGTTTCCGACGGATAAAAAATTTGGCGGCGTCACTGCTACGAGTCACGCCGCCGTCGGTTCTATCGCGTTGGGGTGCGATTAGTTTTCGGCATCCTTCACGTCGACTGCACCGGGCATATAGTCTTTATTCAAAACCACAGCTTCATGCTTTTCGCGCAAAGCCTTCAGGTACATAGCCTGATCGGCCTGACCGAACATCTGAGCCACTTCGTTGCGATTGGCTTCGATGGCTTCGGGCTTGGCTTCTTGTTTTTCGCTCTTAATCACATGAGCGATGTAGAAACCGTCGTCAGCGGCCACACCCACGTAGGCGGGCAATTCTTCGGCCGGAACGCGCATCACGGCGTTCACAAGGTTAAAGCCCTGACCGTGCGGGTTGGAGCGAGAAACCGTGATAGCGTCTTCAAACTTGACGGCATTCTTGTCCTGACGCACCTTGGCAATCAAGTCCGTACCCTGAGCCTTGGCCTTGGCGGCAGCTTCCTGCGTGGTCATCATCTGAAGGATGTTGGCACGCACTTCTTCGAAAGCAGCCACGTGTTTCGGGTGGAATTCGACCACACGAGCGGCAACCAACGTGTTGGGCGCAACTTCGATGGCCTGAGCGTTGCGCTTTTCACGCAAGCATTCGTCGCTAAAGAGGTTGTCCATCACATGCTGATTGAGGAGACGCTTGATTTCGGCGTCGGCCGGACCCTGGTGGCTCACGTTTTTCACGGTTTCAGCCTTGAGCTTGTACTTTTCGATCACGGGATCCAAAGAGTCGCTCTGCTCGTAAACCATGTTGGTGAAGTTGTCGGCTTCTTCGGCAAAGCGCTTCTGGCTTTCCTGTTCCTGATACATGCGGATGATTTCGTCACGCACGTCGGCCAAAGACTTCTGAGCTTCGCCGCGAATGCCGGTCACTTCGATGATGTGGTAACCGAATTCGGTTTCGATCGGACCCACGATGTCGCCCTTCTTAGCCTTGAAAACGGCCGTTTCAAAGGCGGGCACCATCATGCCGGTGCCGAAGTAACCCAAGTCGCCCCCTTCCTGAGCGCTGCCCGTATCGGCAGAGTTTTCCTTGGCAAGCTTGGCAAAGTCGGCCGGATTGGCCTTGACCTTGGCAAGAATTTCGTTTGCCTTGGCAAGAGCCTTTTCCTTACCGTCGGCCAAATCGATCAGGATGTGGCTGGCACGACGCTCTTCGGACGAACGGAAACGCGTGGCGTTTTGATCGTAGAAGGTTTTGATGTCTTCTTCGGAAGGCTGAACGTTCTTAAAGAGGTCGGGTGTCAAAACCACGTACTGAACGTCGATCTGATCGGGGCGTTCAAACGCCTTCTGGTTGTTGGTCCAGTACTCTTTGGCCTGCTCGTCCGTGATCTTGACATCCTTGACGAAGTCGGTCGTCGCAATGCGATGCAAAGCGATTTCACGACGTTCGGTCAAAAGGTTGTGCAAACCTTCGGCAATCACCGTCGGAACGATGGTCGTACGGGTGATGCCCGAAGCCAAAAGCTGACGAGACAAGTCGCCGCGCATCAGATACACGAAGTATTCGTCGCTGTAGCCGGCGCTGGCCAAATAATTCTGATAGAGCTCAGGCTCGAACTTGCCGTCCTTTTGGAAGGCCGGGAAGGTCTTAATCATTTCGATGGCGGCCTGTTCGCTCACCTCGACGTGTTCCTTGGCGATTTCGCCCGACAAAGAACGATCGTTCATGATGCGCTCTA